>SVKH01000003.1 GCA_015068545.1 Oscillospiraceae bacterium | reverse complement strand
AATTAACTGCCGTTATATTCACGATGATGCCGAATTTAAAAAGGGTGAAATTGTCATAGTCCGAGGTGAGCAGAGCAAAGGATTTGAGTATCCTGACCTTAACTTTACCATGATTTCGGACAGAGAGATATTTGACGCAGGCAAGAGAAAAAGCCGCAGAAAGGTGGAAAATGCCAAACGGTTAAAATCCTATAATGATATAAACGTAGGAGACTATGTGGTTCACAGGGCCCATGGAATAGGTATGTACAAGGGTATAAAGAAGATGTCCTTAGGTAACGTTTCCAAGGACTATCTGCACATAGCCTATCGCGGTACAGACAGCTTGTATGTTCCTGTTGATCAGCTGGATATGCTGTATAAATATTCGGGAAACACCGAGAAGGAGTTAAGGCTTTCCAAGCTTGGCGGAACGGAGTGGAACAAGACAAAGCAGAAGGTAAAATCTGCCACCCGTGACATGGCAAAACAGCTTGTAACGCTTTACGCTCAGCGTGCCGCAACCAAAGGCTATGCCTTTTCGGAAGATACACCATGGCAGAGAGATTTTGAAGATACTTTCCTGTATCAGGAAACTGAGGACCAGCTAAGGTCTATTGAGGAAGTTAAAAAGGATATGGAAAGCGACAAGCCTATGGACAGACTGCTTTGCGGTGACGTAGGCTACGGCAAAACCGAGGTGGCTCTTCGCGCTGCGTTTAAGGCTGCCACAGACGGAAAGCAGGTGGCATATCTTTGTCCTACCACAATCCTTGCCATGCAACACTACGAAACATTTAAAAACAGGATGAGTGATTTTCCGATTAAAATAGAAATGCTGTCAAGATTCCGAACAGGGAAACAGCAAGCTGATATTCTAAAAAAACTAAAAACCGGAGAAGTAGATATAGTTATCGGAACTCATAAGCTGCTGCAAAAGGATGTGGAATTTAAGGATCTGGGACTTTTGATAATAGACGAGGAGCAAAGATTCGGAGTAGCTCACAAGGAACGCCTGAAGGAAATAAAAAAGAATGTGGATGTTTTGTCCATGAGTGCAACGCCAATCCCGAGAACACTGCATATGGCTATGGTTTCGGTAAGGGATATGAGCCTTTTGGAAACTCCGCCGGAAAACAGATATCCGGTAAGCACATATGTTCTGGAGCATAATCCGGAGGTTTTGATAGATGCGATGAAAAAGGAGCTTTCTCGCGGAGGTCAGGTTTTCTATCTGTATAATCGCGTGAGAGGTATATATCGTGTGGCAGAGTGGATAAAGGCAAGCCTTCCTGATGCTAATGTTGCGGTAGGTCACGGGCAGATGCAGGAAGATGAGCTTGAGGATATAATGTACGATACGGTAAACGGCAAGGTGGATATTTTAGTATGTACTACTATTATAGAAACAGGCCTTGATATACCAAACGCAAATACTATTATAATAGAGAATGCCGACAGAATGGGACTTTCCCAGCTTTATCAGCTAAGGGGCAGAGTAGGACGTTCAAAGCGCAGCGCATATGCATACCTTACCTATAAACGTGATGGAATCCTTTCCGAAACTGCGGAAAAAAGACTTAGTGCTATAAGAGAATTTACCGAGTTTGGTTCAGGCTTTAAAATTGCCATGAAGGATTTGGAAATCCGTGGTGCCGGAGATATTTTAGGTGCGGAGCAGCATGGGCACATAGATAGCGTGGGCTATGATATGTACTGCAAAATTCTGGCAGACAGCGTGCGTGAGTTATCCGGCGGTGAGGAAAAAGAAGAAGTGGTAACCTCAATAGATATGGGAGTAGATGCCTTTATACCGGAAAGGTATATTAAGAGTAATACTGTAAGGATTGATACCTACAAGCAGATTGCATCCATCCGTGATGAGGAGGATTCCTCCGCTATTATAGATGAGCTTATTGATAGGTTTGGAGATCTTCCAAAGGCAGTTAATAATCTGCTTGAGATTGCGCTGATAAAGGCATTGGGGAATAACATTGGTATTTGTGATATATCGCGAAAAGGGGAATTTGTGCATATGGAGTTTGCTCAGGGCAGACTTACCCCTGAGATTGTCCAGTTTTTGGTGACAAATCACCCGAAAAATACTGTAATTTCCTCTCAGACGAAGCCTGTGATAAAGTACCGAGCAGGGGATACTCCTCTGGCAAATATTAAGTTTTTATTACAACAGTTAAATGGATTGCATACCGAAAAAAAATAATGTATAATATATTTAGAATATGATATAGACACGACAATGGAGGAATTATATATGAGGAAATTATTGCCTGTGGTTTTGGCGATGGTGATGATGCTATCTTCCTGCAAACAAGAGCCTGTCATCACGGTAGGAGGGATAGAAATAACCGAGGCGGAATTAGGATTTTATCTTGATACAATAAAGGAAGAAATGCAAGGTACTGAGCTTGAAACAGATGCCGACTGGGAAACACAGGAGATAGAAGGCAGAAAGGCTATTGATGTTGCAAAGGAAAGAGCCGTTGACATTGCTATTAAGAATGCTATATATATCGAAGCTTCAAAGGCTGCCGGTATTGAGCTTGACCAAACTGACAGAGGTATGGTCAGTCAGATGAAGAATCAGCTTATTGCAGGCTACGGTGGAAAGAGCGAGTACGACAAGTATTTAAAGGAGCATGGCATCACAGACAGATTTATAGATATGATGTGCCAGTCAACTACCTACTTTAATAAAATTAAGTACCAGATTAGCCAAAATTATCCAGTCTCTGAAAATGATCTTCGTGCGTATTACGAAGCCAACCGTGAAGAACTTGAAACCACATATATGAAGGCAAAGCACATCCTGTTTCTGACTTCTAACCCTGCAAACGGTCTTCCGCTTACAAAAGCAGAAATAGAAAAGGCAAAGCATCAGTCCGAAAGTGTTTTGGCGAGGGTAAAAGCCGGTGAGGATTTTGATGCTTTAATGAGAGAGTATTCTCAGGATCCAGGCCTTGCTAATTATCCTAACGGATATGTGTTCACCGAAGGTGAAATGGTAAAGGAATTTGAGGAAGCGGTAAAGTACTCTATATACGAAGAGATTTCCTACTGTGAATCTGAACATGGATACCATATAATTATAAGACTGCCATTGAGATACGAGGATTTGGTTACCTTTATAGAGGATGAAATCCTAAGCGAAAAGGTAGAGGAAAGAATGTCCATGTGGACGGATAAATATAATGTTGAAGTTACAAAACATGAAGGAATATACATGGGAGAAAACTAATGAATTTTGAGAAAGTTACAGCTTATCTAGACAGCCTGTGCGACACTAAAGGCGTGGGCATGAGTGACCTTATTGTCCTAAAGGACCATGAGGTTGTGTACAGAAAACAGGCGGGCTACAAAAGCCCTGAAAAAAAGATACCTCTAAAGGGTGACGAATGGTATTATATCTTTTCTGCAAGCAAAATGACAACCTGTGTTGCGGCAATGCAACTAATAGAAAGAGGTGCTATGCGCCTTGAGGATAATGTAAGCAAGTTCATACCGGAATTTGAGCATCTTTACCTTAAAAACGGCGAGGAAGCAAAGCGTCCTCTTACCATATTCCATCTTATGTCCATGCGTGGTGGATTCAATTACGATCTTGATGAATGTCTGGAGGATGTAAAAAAGAATCCCGATGCAACTACACTGGATTATGTAAAGGCTATGGCAAAGAAAAAGCTTTTGTTCCATCCTGGTGATATGTACGAATACAGCCTGTGTCACGATATCTTGGCGGGAGTAGTTGAGGTTGTGTCAGGTATGAGCTTTGGGGAATATGTAAAAAAGAATATCTTTGAGCCTTTGGGTATAAAGGATGTAAAGTTCAGATACGAAGATGGCGAAGAGGAAAGGTTTGCATCTCAGTTTTTGTATAACGAAGACGGAAGCTTTACCGACATTCCTCTTAATAATGCGTATAAGCTGGGACCTCTTTACGAAAGTGGCGGAGCAGGACTTATTGCCAGTGTTGCAGAGTATTCCAAACTGCCGGATGCTTTGGCAAACGGGGGTATGGGTGCTACGGGAAATCGCATCTTAAAACCGGAATCGGTGGAAAAGTTCAAGATGGATACCATGTATGGCGACACCAGAGAAGGCAGAATGCACGAAAAGGGCTACAGCTACGGACTGGGATTCCGTACTCTGGTTACTAAGAATTATGCTCAAAAGAGCCCTATCGGTGAGTTTGGTTGGGACGGTGCTATGGGATGCTACTACCTTATAGATACCGAAAACCATCTTGCGTTATTCTATGCAACGCACATGGCGAGCGAGCATAGCTTCCTTTCCAGCGAGGTTCATCCTACTATAAGGAATCTTGTGTACGATGCCTTGGATTTATAAAAAGCTGTTTAATAAAAGCTATACCTGCCGGAGTAGAAATACAGTTTTGTTATTCCGGAATTTACAACATAAAGGTAGTAGTTTTCTACATAATAAAAGCTTGAGGAATGCTTGACGGAAAAACTGACTTTTAAGTGCAAATGAATTAAAATAAGGGGCTATGTTTATTACCTTTTGTTATTTAGGTATAGGCATTACCCCTTGTGTTTTGTTATAAAGTATCACTTTACAAACAAAATATATAAAAAAATCCAATATTAAGTGAAAATGTGAGGATTTTGTATTGACAAACCGTCTGTGCTGTGGTATAATATCGCCAGTATTTGGTAGAGGTGCATTTTGTAATCAGTATCTTGCGGATATTATAGCATCGACAAGTGTGATGCCGCAGGTGAAAGGTGCAGGTGCCGAGGGCGGTAATGTCAAAGACCGTATCCGGCTGGGTGAAATAAGATTCATCCGGTTGTCGTGTCATATGGCACGGAGAGCTATCCGTATTGTTTTTTTAGTATTAGGAAACATTATTCTGATAGCCTACCATAAGGCTATCATTTTTTCTTTCATAGGAAACCTGAGTTTTCTAAAAAAGTTTTGTTTTTGAATATGCCTTGAAACAACAAAAAAGGTAGGAGGATTTTTAAAAATGCAGATTTGCAACAACATCGACATCAACGGAAAGGGACACCTGACTTTCGCAGGAAGAGATACCCTGGAGCTTGCCAAAAAGTACGGCACACCGCTGTACCTGATGGATGAAGGCAAGATTAGAGAAAAAATTCGTACATACAAAAGTGCTATGGAAAGATACTTTGGCGAGGAAAGTATTCCGCTTTTTGCAAGTAAGGCTGCCAGCTTTAAGCAGATTTACCGTATTGCAAAGGAAGAGGATATGAGCATTGACGTGGTTTCCGCAGGCGAAATCTACACGGCACTGTCAGTAGGATACGATATTTCAAACGCATTCTTCCATGGTAATAATAAGACTATTGACGAGATTTCCTTTGCGATAGAAAACAACATAGGATACTTCGTAGTGGATTCTGTGTCCGAGCTTGATATGGTAGATAGAGAAGCGGAAAGACAAGGTAAAAAGCAGAAGATTCTGCTTCGTATCACACCCGGTATCGATACTCACACCAATAAAAAGATTGCAACAGGTAACGTAGATTCCAAGTTCGGTATGGCGATAGTTACCGGTCAGGCTGTTGACTTTGTAAAGGTTGCCATAGGTTATAAAAATCTTGACCTTGTTGGATATCACTGCCACGTTGGCTCTCAGGTATTTGACGCAAGTACATTTATCGATGCTGTTGATATCATGATGGACTTTGCCTATGCGGTTAAAAACGAAATCGGATATGTTCCTGAGTATATGAACCTTGGCGGTGGATTTGGCGTAAGATATGTGGCAAGTCAGGCAGATATCGATATAGCAAGCACTATCCGCGAGGTTGGCGCGGCTCTTACTCAAAAGTGTCAGGAGCTTGGTATGGAAAAGCCAAAAATCCTTATGGAGCCGGGCAGAAGCATAGTTGCAGATGCAGGTATGACACTTTATACAGTAGGTACAGTTAAAAAGATTACAAACTTCAAAAACTATGTGGCAATCGACGGCGGTATGACCGATAACCCAAGATTTGCTCTTTATGATGCAGAGTACACGGTAATGAATGCTGTAAAAGCTGATGCACCAAAGCTTTACCGCTGCACAATAGTTGGAAAGTGCTGCGAAAGCGGTGACATCATTCAGGAAGATGTGCATATTGCAAAGCCGGAGGAAGGCGACATCCTTGCTGTACTTACAACAGGTGCCTACAACTACTCAATGGCATCAAACTATAATCGTATCCCAAGACCGCCTGTGGTAATGCTTGCAGGTGATAGGGACTATGTTGCAGTAAAGAGAGAAACCTTAGAGGACATAGTAAGAAACGATATTTAACACCTTGTCTGTATTGACATAAAATTTAAAAAATGATAATATAAATATATGAGATAAACCCTTTTTGGAAACGGAGTTGATTTGAAATGAAAGATAATTATAAAGTAGGTATAATCGGTGCAACAGGTATGGTGGGTCAGAGATTTATAGAGCTTTTGGACGGCCATCCTTGGTACAGTGTAGAGGTTTTGGCTGCATCTTCACGAAGTGCAGGAAAATCCTACGAGGAAGCAGTAGGGAATAAGTGGGCAATGAAGACAGAAATCCCTGCAAATATCAAGACAATGACTGTAATGGATGCAGAAGCTGATGCGGAAAAAATTGCATCTATGGTAGATTTTGTTTTCTGTGCAGTAAATATGAAAAAGGACGATATAAAGGCTTTGGAAGAAAAATATGCAAAGCTGGAATGTCCTGTGGTATCTAATAATTCTGCTCACCGTCATACACCGGATGTTCCTATGATTATTCCGGAAGTAAACCCTGAGCATCTTGAGGTAATAGAAGCTCAAAGAGCAAGACTTGGCACAAAGAGAGGATTTATTGCAGTTAAGTCAAACTGCTCTATCCAAAGCTATGTACCGGCGCTTCACCCTCTTATGAAGTACGGTGTAGAAAAAGTGCTTGCTACAACATATCAGGCAATTTCCGGCGCAGGAAAAACCTTTGAAACATGGCCGGAAATGGTAGATAACCTTATTCCTTTCATCGGTGGTGAGGAAGAGAAATCCGAAATCGAACCACTAAAAGTATGGGGTAAGGTAGAAAATGGCGAGATTATCGATGCCGAAAGCCCATCAATCACAACTCAGTGCTTGAGAGTACCGGTATCTGATGGTCACACAGCGGCTGTTTTTGTAACATTCAAAAATAAACCAACTATCGAGCAAATCAAGGAAGATTGGAAGAACTTTAAGGGCGAGCCACAGGATTTTGACCTGCCACACGCACCAAAGCAATTCTTGAACTACTTTGAAGAAGATAACAGACCTCAGGCTAAGGAGGACAGAATGCTGGAAGGCGGTATGGCTGTTTCCATAGGCAGACTTCGTGAAGATAAGCAATATGACTACAAGTTTGTGTGCCTTTCACACAACACTTTAAGAGGTGCTGCAGGCGGTGGACTGCTTCTTGCTGAATTGTTGACTAAAAAGGGATATTTTGACTGATAACTTTTGAAAGGACTGATATTTTATGAAAAAGTTACCATTTACCGGTTCCGGTGTGGCGATTGTCACTCCGTTTTACGAGGACGGAACTCCGAATTATGATAAATTAAACGAGCTTATCCAGATGCACATAGCAAACAAAACCGATGCTATTGTAATCTGCGGTACAACAGGAGAGGCATCCACTCTTCCTGATGATCAGCATCTGGAGCTTATTCGATATACAGTAGAAAAGGCTGCCGGCAGAATTGCTGTCATAGGCGGAACAGGAAGTAACTACACAGACCACGCAATTGAATTTTCTCAAAAAGCAGAAGAGTACGGCTGTGACGGTATTTTGTGCGTAACTCCTTATTACAACAAGACAACTCAAAAGGGTGTGGTAGAACACTTTAAAGCTATTGCAAATTCTGTAAAAATTCCTGTAATTTTGTATAATGTACCATCCAGAACGGGTATGACTATATCCATCCCTGCTCTTAAGGAGCTTGCAAAGGTGGAGAATATCGTTGCTATCAAGGAAGCAAGCGGTAATATGAGCTATGCAACTCAGATAAGAAGAGAAGTACCGGAGCTTCATATGTATTCCGGTAACGATGACCTTATTGTGCCTATTATGTCAATTGGCGGAAAGGGTGTAATTTCTGTTGTTGCAAACATTCTTCCTGAGGAAACTCACAATATTTGCGAGTATTACGAAAAGGGTGAGGTTGGCAAGGCTTTGGATTTGCAACTGGAAATGCTGGATGTAATAAACAATCTGTTTATCGAAGTAAACCCTATCCCTGTTAAAGAGGCAATGAATATTCTGGGTTATGAAGTAGGCCCTGTAAAACTTCCTCTTTGCGCTATGGAAGAGAAAAACAGACAAATACTGGAAAATTCTATGAAGGAATACGGTGTAAAAAAACTGTAAGAGGAAAAAACCAATGACGAATATAATTTTAGTTGGCTGTAACGGAAAAATGGGCAGAGTTATAACTGCCCTTACCGAGTTTGACCAAGACTGCGAAATTGTAGCAGGTGTAGATGTTTCCGATGGGATAGAAAACAGCTATCCTGTGTTTACTGACGGAAGTCTTTGCGATGTGGAAGCGGATGTTATCATAGATTTTTCCCATCCGTCTGCACTATCAGGCTCAATAGCTCTTGCAAAACGGAAGAATATTCCGTTGATTGAAGCTACCACAGGCCTTAGTGATGAGCAAAAGGCAGAGCTGTTTTCAGCACAAAGTGAAATCCCTGTGTTCTTTTCCGCTAATATGAGTCTGGGCATTAACCTTTTAACTCAGCTTTGTAAAAAGGCTGCGTCGCTTCTTTGGGGAGATTTTGACGTTGAAATAATCGAAAAGCATCATAACCAAAAGATAGATGCGCCAAGCGGTACAGCATTAGCACTTGCAGACAGCATATCCTCTGTGCTTGATAATTCACCTGAGTATGTGTATGACCGTCACAGTGTTCGTAAAAAGAGGACAAATAACGAAATAGGAATCCATGCTATACGCGGCGGTACTATTGTAGGCGAGCACAGCGTTATATTTGCAGGCAAGGACGAAGTAGTTGAGCTTAAGCATCAGGCAACCTCCAAGGAGGTCTTTGCGGTAGGTAGTATTCGTGCTGCAAAGTTTATGAAGGGTAAGCCGAAAGGTCTTTATGATATGAATAGCCTGATAGGGGAAATAATATGAATCTGATACCTCTTGCCTGCTTTTTTACAGGTCACAGAGTGATGGAGGATTTTGAAAAATCTGCCATTTTACCCAGACTTGAAAAAAGCATTCTGGATATGATTGAAAATGATGTAAAAGTGTTTATATGCGGCGGCGCTTTGGGTTTTGATACCCTCGCCGCTGAAACTGTTTTAAAGCTGAAAAAAAGCTATGATATCACGCTTTGCTTGTATCTGCCTTGCCCTGACCAAGCCTATGACTGGCAGGAAGAAGATGTGGAAGTGTATAACAGGATACTGGCTTCTGCTGATGAGGTACTCTACACCAGTCAAAAGAGCAGGTCACCACATCTTATGAAAAAGCGTAATATGGCAATGGTGGAAGCATCCGACTACTGCATCTGCTATTTAAAGAACCCGAAAAGCGGTACAGGGCAGACGGTTAGGATGGCAGAGGAAAAGGGAATAGAGGTTATAAATTTATTCAAAAATATGTAGATATAATACGGCATAGCTATGGGCTTTGTCGTATTTTTGCTTTATAGGAAACTGCGTTTTGATAAAGCAGAAATAATTATACTGCCGTGCAATTTTTTTTGGAAAAAGCGTTAGCTTTTTCAAAAATGCACATGGCATAAGAAAAGCGAATTACTCCGCTTTGCTTGCTTTATGTGAACGGTTTGATTTTAAAATGAAGCGGGATGCTTATAAGCCTTTACAAATCCCTTTTTAGGTGGTATAATCAGAGAAAAAGAGGAAAAAGAGGAAAGGTCTATGAGAAAAATATTGTTTGTGATACTTACGATTATCACAGGTGTTTTTGCTGTGGAAACAAGCTTTGCGGCTGTAGAAAAATACGAATGCTGGAGCTACAAGGTAAATAATGGAGAGGTTACAATCACCGACTGTATAGATTCTACACCCGGAGAGATGGTTATTCCTGATACCATTGAGGGATACCCTGTTACCGCTATTGACTCAGATGCTTTTTTTAAATGCGATAGGATTAAAAGCTTAACAATACCGGGTAGTATTACCAGCATTGGTTCGCGTGCTTTTTCGGGTTGTAAGAAAATTGAAAGTATTACCATACATGAAGGTGTTACTGATATTGGGGAAGCGGCATTTAATGGATGTGATAGTCTTGTAGAAATAAGCATACCAAACAGCGTTATCTCTATGGGCGGAGGTGTGTTTGCGGGTTGTGATATGATTAAGACCATTACCATTCCTGATAGTGTTCAGTCTATTGGTGAAAGGATGTTTTATGGCTGCGATAGGCTTGAAAAAGTAGTCCTTGGCAAGAGCTGTGCATCTGTGGGAGAGATGTGTTTTGATAGATGTGAGGCACTCACAAGCATAGAGGTAGATGAAGATAATATGCACTTATCATCCCTTGACGGAAATCTTTATAGCAAAGACAAAACCGAGTTTATCCAGTATGCCTTGGGAAAGGAGGATAAAACACTTATCATACCTGAGGGAGTTACCTCTGTCAGAAGCTATTCATTTTGGGGTAATGAAAATATTGAAGGCGTAATCTTCCCGAAAACCATTGAATACATTGGGAAGAAAGCATTTTGTGATTGCAATAGTCTGAAAATTGTAAGCATAGCAGGGGGTAATGGCACAGTTATTGATGAGGATGCGTTTCGTAGCTGCCATTACCTTAAAAGAGTGATTTTGGGTAATGGCGTTGCATCTATAGGCAGTGGTGCGTTTGACTTTTGCAGCAGCATTAAAAGCATAACAATACCTGATAGTGTTACAAGTCTTGGCGATTCTGCGTTTTCTAGTTGCGAATATCTTGAAAGTGTAATCATTGGCGATGGTATTACCTCCATCGGAACATACACCTTTTCGCAATGTATAAGACTTGCAAGTATTACTATACCTAAGAGCATTTCCTTTATTGGCGATTATGCTTTCAGTTCAATTCTCGGGATTGACGATGTATATTACACGGGAACAGAAGAGCAGTGGAAAAATATTGAAATAGGTGTCGGAAATGAAGAGTTGCATGAGTCTAAAATACACTATGAGTATAAGCCATCAGCACCTGTGCTTGAGGCTGAATGCGATGCGTTTGGAGACAGCATCGGAGTTTATGTAAAGCTTGGTGAGGATAATTCCGATGTTACCATAATAGGCTTGTTCCGTAATTTAAATGATAAGGTTTTAGGAGTAGGAACCTACCGCGTAACATCTGAGGCGCAGGAAGCTTACCTCGTTGCCCCTGATCCCGGAGAAATAAAAAAAGTAAAGATAATGATAGTTGATAATGTTGTAACCCAAAACCTTATAAATGACACGGTAACTGCAGAAGTAACAAGAGAGGAAAGTGATACTGATTTTCGGTTTGTGAAGGGCTTATAACTTGTAACAAGAAAAGCAGCTTCGCTGCACCGCCTACGGCGGAAGGCCGAAGCAATTTTGCTTTTCTTATGCCATGTGCATTTTTTGAAAAGCTAAAGCTTTTCAAAAAAAATTGCACGGCAGTATGATTATTTTTTTCTTTACGGGAACGCAGTTTCCTATAAAGAAATAAAATGAGCTGTGATTTGTTGTCACAGCTCATTTTTCGTATTTTAGTATTGCTTCTTATTATCGTTCTTATTATCGTTCTTATTTTGGTTATTCTTGTTTTGATTCTGGTTCTTATTGTCGTTTTTGTTCTGGTTATTCTTGTTTTGATTTTGATTATTGTTTGACACAAATATCACTTCCTTTCTGTGTAATTTTATATTGTGTAAATCTATATTTTTTATGCAAATTTACTTGAAAAAATAATATAAAAATGATATAATATGATAGATAAGTTATAATATAAAATGGGTAGTGTTTTTTTAAGAAAAAGACTAAAAAATATTGTGTTGCGGAGACTTATAAAATGCAGAGTAAAATATGGGAATACAAGAGCAGACATTTAAATAAAGATGACATCACTGCTTTCGGTAACAAGCATGGGCTGCCGCCTGTTGTTGCCTGTTTGCTTTTAAACCGCGGCATAACAGAGGATGCGGAGGTTTCGGCTTATTTTAGGAAAAGTCTTGCCGCTATAAACAGCCCATTTAATTTTGAAGATATGGAAGTAGCTGTCGCCAGGATAAAAAAGGCGGTGGACAGCCATGAGAAAATCATAATCTACGGTGACTATGACGTAGATGGTATAACAGCCACAGCAGTCCTTTATAAATTCTTAAAAAGCGTTGGTGCTGATGTAGAGTTCTACATACCCGACAGACACAAGGAGGGCTACGGACTAAACATCCCTGCAATTAACCGACTGATAAAAAATGGAGCAAAGCTTATTATAAGCGTAGACTGCGGTATAACCAGTGTGGGCGAAGTGGAATTTGCTAAGACTATGGGCGCAGATTTCATCATAACAGACCACCACACCTGCAAGGAAGAGATTCCAAGGGCGGTTGCCGTTATCAATCCCAAAAAGCCGGATACGACCTATGGTTTTGAGTTTTTGGCAGGGGTTGGAGTTGCTTTTAAGCTAGTACTTGGTATCAGCATAAAGATGGAGCTGGACACCAAGAATATATTTATGGAATATGCAGATTTAGTCGCAATAGGCACAATAGCCGATGTAGTACCGCTTTTGGGTGAAAACCGCGTTATAGTGGAAAAGGGCATAGCCAAGCTATCCCAAACAAAAAACTGCGGTATAAAAGCTCTGCTTAGTATTTCCGGTCTGGGTGGTAAAACATTGGATGCGCAAAGTGTGGCATTTGCCATATCACCAAGGCTTAATGCGGCAGGCAGAATGGAAAGTGCCGAGACTGCTGTACGCCTTCTGATAGAGGAGGACTATGACGAAGCCCTAAAAATAGCCACATATCTTGACAACCTTAATAAAAAACGTCAGGAGATAGAGCAGGAAATATATAAAGAAGCTCTAAAGCAGATAGAAAGCTTTGATACCCAGCAGTCTGCATATGTTTTATGGTCAGAAAACTGGCACAGCGGAGTAATAGGCATAGTTGCCTCCAAACTTTGTGAACAGTTCTACCGTCCATGTATTTTGATTTCCTGTCAGAACGGAAAGGGAAAGGCATCGGGAAGGTCCATAGAGGAAATGAATTTATTTTCTGCCCTTTCGGAGTGTGATGACATCCTTTCGGAATTTGGCGGGCATTCTCAGGCAGCAGGCTTTGGCATAAATCAAAGCAATATTGAAGAATTTAGAGTAAGATTAAATCAATATGCAAAAAAATGCTTTGAAGGAAAAACACTCCTTCCTAAAATATATATAGATTGTCCTCTTGCAACCTCGGACATCACACTAAATGCGGCAAAGATTTTGTCGAAATTAGAGCCTTTTGGGATGAGTAACGAAACTCCGGTGTTTTCGTCAAAGGGTATGAGACTGATAACAGTCCGTACCATAGGCGCAGATAACCGTCACCTGAAGCTGTATATGTCCGATGGCAAGAATACTTTTAACGGTATCGGGTTTAATATGGGGAATATGGTTGGTGAGCTTAAGTGCGGTGAGACCGTGAGCATAGCTTACAATATCAGCATAAATGAGTATAACGGTGCAGAAAATCTGCAGCTTGTTTTGAAAGATGTAAAAATGTAGATGGGAATGGTTTTATGAAAGATAACAAGGTAGTATTTAATAATACCGAAGTGTTGCCAAATATAGCTGAGGACACTGATGCCATTGTAGAAAGAATCATAAAAATGGTAAAGTCGTACAGCCCCAATGCCAACACAGATATGATAGACGTAGCATATCGTCTGGCAAAATCGGCGCATAAAAATCAATACAGAAAATCCGGAGAACCTTACATCATCCATCCGGTGCAGATTGCCTATATTGCCGCAGAGCTTTCCATGGACCACATCGCAATATGCGCAGGACTTCTTCATGATGTAATAGAGGATACAGCATACGATTTTGACGATATAGCCACACTTTTCGGGAAATCTGTGGCGGAGATAGTGGACGGTATAACAAAGCTTAAAAAAATTCAGTACCGTGACCATCAGGAACAGCAGGTGGAAAATTTAAGAAAGATGTTCTTTGCCATGAGCAAGGATATCCGCGTGGTAATGATAAAGCTTATAGACCGCCTTCATAATATGCGAACTCTTGCGTTTATGCCAAAGGAGAAGCAGCTCTATATTGCAAAGGAGACGCTGGATGTGTATGCTCCTCTTGCGCATAGACTGGGTATTTCCAAGATTAAGTCGGAGCTGGAGGATTTGTCCCTAAAATACCTTGATTCAGTAGCTTATGAAGAAATTGCCGACAGTATCAATCGAAAAAAGGCGGAAAGAGAAGCTTATGTTTCTGATATAATCGAAACCTTGAAGGAAAGAATGGAGGAAAACTCCATTACCTGTGAAATTACAGGAAGAGCAAAGCATTTTTACAGTATTTTCCGTAAAATGTATGCTCAAAACAAAACAATTGACGAAATCTACGACCTGTTTGCGGTGAGAATTATAGTAAACACCGTGGCAGAGTGTTACGCTGTGCTTGGAATAGTCCACGATATGTACACGCCGCTTCCTATGAGGTTTAAGGACTATGTGGCTATGCCAAAGCCAAATATGTACCAGTCACTTCATACCACCGTTGTAGGTAGTGACGGAACTCCTTTTGAAATCCAGATTCGTACTTGGGATATGCACAAGGTTGCCCAAGAAGGTATCGCAGCTCACTGGAAGTACAAGGAAGGTAAGTCCGGTGCGGACGCTATGGATAAGGAACTGGAGTGGGTTAGATCCTTGATGGAAACTCAGGCGGATATAATGGACGCAGATGTATTCATGAACAGCTTGAAGATAGATATGTTCTCGGATCAGGTATTTGCGTTCACACCACAGGGAAAGGTAATACCTCTTCCAAACGGCTCTACCTGTATCGACTTTGCGTTCACCATTCACACTCAGGTAGGAAGCAAGATGGTAGGAGCCAAGGCAAACGGCAAAATTGTACCAAACTCCTACAAGCTTCAAAATGGTGACATTATCGAAATTCTCACATCACCTCAGGCAAAGGGCCCTAGCCGTGACTGGCTTAAAATAGTAAAAACATCCCTTGCAAAAAGCAAGATAAATCAGTGGCTGAAAAAGGAACGCCGCGAGGAAAATATCGTCCATGGCAAGGATATGCTGGAAAAGGAAGCAAAACGTCTTAATGTGCCGTTTTCAAAGCTGTTTAGAGAAGAATGGCTGGCTCCTATGTACAAAAAGTACAACATGAACGATCTGGATGATTTGTATGCCAGTGTGGGATTTGGCGGTTTATCTGCCCAAAAGGTTGTAATGCGTCTTAGAGAGGAATTTTTAAAAGAGCAGAAGAAAAATAATCCTGAAAAGACAAAGACAACCCATGTTACACGGAAAAGACAGAATACAAGCGGTATTGAGGTAAAGGGTATAGATAACTGTCTGGTACGTCTTTCTAAGTGCTGTAATCCGGTACCGGGGGACGAAATAGTAGGATTTATCACAAAGGGCAGAGGAGTATCGGTGCATACTGCAACCTGTCCGAATATTCAGCCGGGAGCACTTTCCGAAGAAGATAAAAACAGATTTATCAAGGTAAGCTGGGCAAAGAATTATTCAAACTCCTCATACATTGCTACCCTTAAGGTAGAGGCTTTGGATAGTCCGGGAATGATGATGAGTGTTACCACTGTTCTTGCCGAGGCGAAGATTAACTGCGTTTCCATAAATGCCAGAAGCTTAAAGGACGGAAGTTCCGTAATGACCTTTGGTCTTGAAATATCCGATACAGAGGAGCTGAAAAAGGCTATGGAAAAAATACGCATGATTCCCGGAGTCACCAATGTGGAAAGAACTACAAACTAATGTCTGGAGATTATTATGGAAAAAATGGAAATTGAAATCACAACAGAATATATCAAACTGGACCAGCTTTTGAAATTTGCACAGATTGCAGAAAACGGAGCAATGGCAAAGAAAATGATTTGGGACGAAATAGTTTCGGTAAACGGTGAGGTATGCACTATGCGTGGCAAAAAAATCCGTCCCGGGGATGTGGTTTTGGCGGAATTTGAAGATGAAAGCTTTGAAATAACGGTGAAGTAAATGATTGTAAAAAGTCTTACTGTTGTTAATTTTCGTAATTACGAAAGAGAGCATATTGAGCTGGGTAGCGGTACAAACGTGATTTACGGCAATAATGCACAAGGTAAAACTAATCTTTTAGAGGCAGTTCATCTTTTTGCCAGTGGAAAAAGCCACCGCACAAAAACCGACAGAGAGCTTATTCGCTTTGGCGAAAAGTATATGAAGGTTTGTATCGAGTTTTCCGATAAAGACAGGGACTATAAGGCTATTATGCAAATTGGTGCAGATTTAAAAAAATCGGTCAAGATAAACAACGTCCCTATAACCAAGCTTTCTATGCTGATGCGGTACCTTAATGTGGTCATGTTCTCTCCGGAGGATTTGGAAATAATAAAGGGTGCACCGCAAATGCGCCGTCGATTTTTAGACGAGGCGATTAGTCAGCTGTATCCTGCGTACCTAAAGTCGCTGATTTCATACCATAAAAATCTGGCACAAAAAAACGCACTTTTAAAAAAGCTGAAATTCGCCGGTAAAATGGATGATGCCACCCTTTCGGTGTGGAACGAGCAGATTGCGGAGGATGGTTACAGAATCATGCTATACCGCAAGGAATATATAGAAAAGCTCAGTAGTTTTGCAGGGAAAATTCATAAGGAAATCAGCGGAGAAATTTTGAATTTACTCTATACACCAAGCATAGATTGTGATATAATAGATAAGGAAAAATTCCTTTTAAAACTAGAGTCTGCAAAGGAGCGAGAAATAGAAAACGGAGCCAGCCTTTACGGGATTCAAAGAGACGATATTAGGTTTTTTATAAACGATAACGAAGTAAGGACATACGCATCCCAAGGGCAACAAAGGACCACAGTCCTCAGCCTGAAAATGGCTCAGATGGACTATATTAAGGAAGTAAGGGATGAGTTTCCTGTGCTTCTTTTGGACGATATAATGAGTGAGCTTGATACCACCAGACGAACTTATCTTGCTAATCGCATAAAGGGCAAGCAGGTGATAATCACCTGTACCGACAGCGACATGGTGGAAACAGGAGAAAGCACAAAGCTGTTCAAAGTAGAAAAGGGTAAAATTTTAACATAAAAGGGGGCATTAGTGTGTATCTGCATTTAGGTAACGACGTTATAGTAAACATGAATAATGTTATCGGGATATTTGATATGGATAATACAACGGTGTCCCATCAAACCAGAGGATTTTTAGCAATGGCACAAAAAAACGGAAGTGTTACCGACACAACCGAGGATTTGCCAAAATCCTTTGTAGTAGCGAGGGAAAAGGGAGAAACAAAGGTGTACATATCATCTTTGGCATCCAGAACCCTTTTAAAAAGAGTAAAATCGGGAAAAATCATTATTTAAATATCCGGACAATTTGTTCGGGCTGAGAATTTGCGCTTATGGCGGGAAAGGAATATTTAAAAAATGCAAAAAGTAGAAACCAAATATGATGAAAATCAAATACAAGTTCTGGAGGGACTGGAAGCGGTTAGAAAAAGACCGGGTATGTACATCGGCTCTACATCAGCGGCAGGTCTTCACCACTTGGTGTACGAGATTGTGGATAACTCCATAGACGAGGCGCTTGCCGGATATTGTACCGAAATTATAGTAAACATAAACCCTGATAATTCCGTTACCGTAATAGATAACGGACGTGGTATACCTGTTGGTATTCACCCTCAGGAGGGAATCCCGACGGTTCAGGTTGTACTTACCATTCTGCACGCAGGCGGTAAATTCGGCGGCGGCGGATACAAGGTATCGGGAGGTCTGCATGGTGTAGGTTCTTCTGTTGTTAACGCTCTTTCCGAAAAATTGGAGGTTGAGGTTTCTGACGGCGCGCATATCCATTACCAAAGCTATCAGCGCGGTAAGCCAACCTGTGACCTTAAAGTAATCGGTAATACCGATAAGACCGGTACAAAAATCACATTTAAGCCTGATGCAGAAATTTTTGAAACCTTGGAATTCAGCAAAGATATCCTAAGAGCCAGACTTGAGGAGCAGGCATACCTTAACAAGGGTATCAGGATTGTATTTACCGACCTTAGGGAAGCAGAGCCGGAGAGCATTACTCTATACGCCGAAGGCGGTATAAGAGAGTATGTTCAGGCTATTTGCGATGCCAGTAAAAAGGACAAGCTTCATGATGACATCATCTACTTTGAAGCGCAAAAGGACGATATGATGCTGGAGGTTGCTATGGCATACACCGAGCAGTACAGCGAAAATATCCTTTCCTTTGCAAATAATATCAAAACTGTGGATGGCGGTATGCACGAAACAGGCTTTAAGTCCGGTCTTACTAAGGTTATAAATGACTATGGTAAGAAGTACAACTTCCTGAAGGACGGCGATGATAAGCTGTCCGGTGATGACGCAAGAGAAGGTTTGGTGGCTGTTATCAGTGTAAAGGTTTCCGAAGCACAGTTTGAAGGTCAGACCAAGACAAAGCTGGGAAATTCCGGCGCAAGAACTCTTGTGGAAAGTGCGCTAAATACCAAGTTTGCCGAGTATATGGAGGAAAATCCTAAGGTTTCCAAGACAATTATAGAAAAGGCTCTTTCTGCATCTCGTGCAAGAGTAGCTGCACAAAAGGCAAGAGAAGCCAGCCGTCAAAATTCCGGTATAAGCAACGCATCGCTTTTAGGTAAGCTTGCAAAATGTACCGATGAAGGTGCAGATTACGCGGAAATCTATATCGTCGAGGGAGATTCTGCGGGAGGTTCTGCAAAGCAGGGAAGAAACAGACGCTTTCAGGCTATACTTCCTCTTTGGGGTAAGATGCTGAACGTAGAAAAATCTCGTATTGACAAGGTTTATTCCAACGAAAAGCTACTTCCGGTTATTCAGGCTCTTGGTGCCGGTATCGGAGATGAATTTGATATTACAAAGCTAAAATACGGCAAAATCGTAATCATGGCGGATGCGGACGTAGACGGAGCGCATATCAGAACTCTGCTTTTAACATTCTTCTTCCGTTATATGAGACCTTTGATAGAAAACGGAAATGTATACCTTGCACAGCCTCCTCTATATAAGGTTTTCAAAGGTAAAAACGCAAACCTAGTGGAAAGATTTGCCTACACAGACGAAGAGAGAAATGCACTTTTGGAGGAAATGGGACAAGGTGCCAAAGTGCAGAGATATAAGGGTCTTGGTGAGATGGACCCACCGGAGCTATGGGAAACTACCATGAATCCGGAAACAAGAACAATGCTTCGTGTTACACTTGATGATGCAATCGAAGCAGACAGAATTTTCACTATCTTAATGGGCGACAAGGTAGAACCAAGACGTGAATTTATCGAGAAACACGCAAAGTACGTATCAAATCTTGATATATAAATAAGTAATTTTCTACTATAATGGATTTTCAATAAAAATATAATCAGCACCACCGCATATACCCTGTTGCGGTGGTGTTTTTGAAAAAGGGAGATGAAGAGGCTATAATGACAAAGAAAGTTTGCAGTTTATTTATAACTATTAGCATAATGTTGATGCTCTTGTGTGCAGTAAACACTGTTTTTGCTTCCGAAAGCGGTACTTGCGGTGATAATTTAACCTGGACATTTGACGAAACATCAGGCACTCTTACCATAAGCGGAACTGGTGATATGCCTGAGTACGATTCTCGCAGAGAGTATCCGTGGTATAACTATAGTAGAGATACTGAGAAGATAGTAGTTAGCGAAGGTGTTACATCTGTATCTGCCTATGCTTTTTCACATTTCAACATAGTGGAGGAGGTTAGCCTTGCGGATACCATAACCGATATAGGAAAATATGCCTTTGATTACTGCGATAGTCTGATGGAGATTCGGATTCCAAAAGGAGTTACTGTTATCGAGAGGGATACCTTTGCTAATTGCGAGGAGCTTACAAATGTTATATTCCCTGATGCTCTTGAGGTGATAGATCAGAATGCCTTCAGTGATTGTTCGATGCTTACAAATCTGGACCTTCCGGATAATCTTAAGACTATTAATGGAGGAGCTTTCCAATTTTGTTCCTCGCTTTTGCAGGTAGATATTCCGGATAGCGTCACATATCTGGGTGGAAGTGCTTTTTTCTGCTGTTACAATCTGGAGTCGGTAAAGCTCTCCAAAGGAGTCGAAGTGATTTATGGTCACACTTTCTTTGAGTGCGAAAGTCTCAGTCAGGTTATCATTCCGGAAGGTGTAGCTGAAATTGGATACATGGCATTTGATAATTGTACAATGCTTGAGAATATTCATCTGCCGTCTACCATGCAGAGTGTAAATCGCGGAGCTTTTGAAGGATGTTATGGACTTAAAGAGATTACCGTGGATGCGGAAAATCCGTACTTTACAGCCATTGACAACGTTTTATATAATAAGGATATAACCCTTGTTATGATGTATCCTCTGGGTAGAGAGGACGATTCCTACGTTATGCCGGATAGTATTATAGCAATTGAGGATGAGAACTTCGTAGGATGCAAAGGACTTCGAGGCATACAAATAGGCAAAGGCATAACCGCTGTGGGACGTCGTGCCTTTGAATATTCAGGACTTACTACAATATATATTCCGGACTGGGTAGAGACTGTGGGAGTAGGAGCTTTCTCTGGGTGCCATAAGCTTGTGTCAGCGGAGATTTCAGACGGAGTAACCCAGTTAGGAAGTTCTGCATTTAGCTACTGCTCAAACCTGAAGGATGTATTGATAGGTAGCGGTATAACTTCCATTGAGTATGCCACATTTGATGGTTGCAGAAGTATTGAGAGTATAGATATCCCTGAGCAGATAACTCAGATACATATAAGTGCCTTTAGCGGATGTACAGGTATCAATGAGTTGGATATTCCGGAGAGTGTGACATATATTGGTCATGATGCCTTTGAAGGAACCGGATACTATAATAATCAGGATAATTGGGAAGATGATGCTCTGTACATAGATAATTGTCTGATAGAGGTAAAAGATGTTGAAGGGGAATATCGCATAAAAGAAGGTACAAGGCTGATAGCAGAGGAAGCATTTTGGCTAAATACTATTACTGGTGTGCATATTCCAGATAGTGTGGTATATATATGCACACGAGCTTTTTATGGCGCAGATATTACAAGCCTTATTGTCCCCGATAGCGTAAAACAGATAGGGAATGCCGCCTTTCATCAATGCAGAGACCTTAAGACTGTAACCATAGGCGATGGAGTTACCCATATCGAAACAAGTGCATTCTCCGATTGTGACAGTCTTACGTATGTTACAATAGGCAGAGGACTTACATATGTAGGAGATAGAGCCTTTGCGCTTTGTGATAGCTTGTCGGCAATAAATATCTATGCAGACAAAAATAGTGTGGAAGTAGGAGAAGAGTGGGATCACGAATTTGAAAACAATGCTATTTATATCCCGAATATAAAGACGGTTACTCTTGTTGGTGGTAAGCGTATAAGGGCACTACCTATCAATATTGAAAGTGGCAAGGATGTTATTGTGGCTTTATATGATGGCGAAAGATTTGTGGGGATGCAAAGGAAAACTTTTGTGGGAAGTATGCTGACCTTCAATATACCTGAGCCCTACACCGATGCGAGGGTAATGGTGTGGGAAAAGCTTGAAAACTGTGAACCATGTTGTGAACCGGTGAAAGTAAACATATAAAAAAGAAAGGAAACGGTATTATGAAAAAAAGATTTTTGGGAATGCTTATTGCTGTTAGCATGATTCTGATGCTTGTGCCGGGAGGCATGACAGTCCTTGCGGAGAGTGGCACTTGGGGAGATAACCTCACATGGACATTCGAAAATGGTGTTCTTACCATAAACGGTACCGGCGATATGCAGGAAGATTATGATATGCCTTGGAATAATCTTAGTATATCCGAGATCATAATAGGTAATGGTGTTACCTCCATCGCAGACGAGGCGTTTGATTTCTGTGGTGTTCAAAGAGTCAGCCTTCCAAATACGTTAAAAAGCATTGGAGGTAGTGCATTCTTTTACACAAGACTTGAGGAAGTCAGTATTCCACCTAGCGTGGAAACAATAGGTGACATGGCGTTTCAGGCTTGCTCAAGATTGGAAAGTGTTTACTTGAGAGAAGGATTGGTGTCCATTGGATTTGGTGCGTTTTCTTCATGCAGACTTTTGGGTAGTATAGATATTCCAAGCACTGTTACAACTATTGGACGTAATGCATTTTATACCTGTCAAAGTCTGAAATCAATTAACGTATCTTCATATAACAATAACTATGCTTCAGAAAACGGAGTACTTTTCAGCAAAGATAAAGCAGATCTTATAGTATATCCTGCAGGAAACCCTTCTACAAGTTACACAATTCCTGAAAGTGTGATATTTATCGAATCAGGAGCTTTTTATGCTAGCACAAATCTTGAAAATATATATGTGAATGCAAATAACAGCTGTTACTCTCAGGAAAACGGTGTTCTTTTTGATATAAATAAAGAGATATTAGTTTACTATCCTGCAGGAAAAAGTGATGAGAGCTACAGTGTGCCAAACAGTGTGGTTTCAATTGATGATCATGCTTTTTCGTGGAGTTGCCTGTGTGAGGTGGAAATACCGGAGGGTGTACAGATAATAGGAAATAGTGCTTTTTCTGGATGCGAAGAGCTTACAGAGATAGTTCTGCCTGAAAGCATTACATACATTAGTTCATTAGCCTTCGAAGGATGTATAAATTTGGTATCAGTAGAGATTTTGGGTAATTTGGACGGTATCCAATATGGAACATTTCTGTTCTGCGAAAGTCTTGAAAAAGTGATTCTTCCAGATAGCATTACTTATATCAGAATGGATGCATTCTTGGAATGCCGTAGTCTTACGGAAATCGATCTTCCTAGCAGTCTTGAAACGATAGGTGAAGAGGCTTTTGGCTTTTGTACAGCTTTTGAAAGTATCACAATTCCGGATAGTGTGATGGATATTGGAGGTTACGCTTTTGCAGGGTGTGATTCCCTTAATACTCTTGTAATCGGAAGTGGTGTTATACATATCGGCGAATATGCGTTTGTTGATTGTCCGCTAACTACAATCTACTACAACGGAACAGAGGAAGAGTATAATAACATAAATAATGAGGACTGGAATCTGGTTGGTAAGGAAATTATCTTTATTGGCAGTGACGAGCCCGATCCGGATGATAAGAGTTTTATGGTAGATCATACCAAATCTTATCCGGGAGATACTATGGTACTTGCTCTTTATAACGGAAACAGGCTGGTAGATGTGATGGTGAAGACTTATGAGGGCGAGCCTATTCCGTACACTACCGATAAAGAATATACCACGGCGAAGGTAATGATATGGAATTCTCTTTCGGATATGGCCCCATGGGCACCGTGGGAGTATGCAAAATAAAGCCAAATTAAGATTGGACTTTAATTAAAGCACTACCATAGGATTTGGAAACAAAATGCAAATTTTGCTATTTACATGATTCCCTGTATTATAAAAATTAGGACTGCGAAAACATATTAAGTTTTTTGCAGTTCTTTTTTTGTTGTTCTTTTAAGTTTGAATGTCAGGTAAAGTGCAAGGAAGAATATTACCGATAAGCAGGCGAACATTGATGAAACAAAGAAGCCTTGAGAGTAGGTTTTGACAGGTTGCGAAAAAACAGCACAGCTTACAGGGAGGAACTTCAAAAACAGATAAATATAAACCACCGATAAAATTCCATGGAGGATTTTACCGAAAAAGTACGGAAAAAGGGAGAGATTATACCGCGAAATGGAGGAAATTACCTGAAGATGTACGCAAAAACCTGCAAATCCCACCAAAAACGCAGACATCATCAGCTTTTGAGTAATATCAAGGTGAAGTCTGCTTACCTGAGTAACACCGCCTGTCATTTCCAGTATGCCGAAAAGTAAAGACCGTGTCACAGGCTCAATTGGCAGATGCGACACAATAAGACCGGTAGCCATCCCGAAAAACACCACACTACCGCATACGGTGATAATACTGTTTAACGAGCTTTGCATTACAGAGGAATATATCTGGGAAAAGTCCTTTTCTGAGGTGGTGAGAGTTGCCTTTGGTGCAGTGTGCTTGTTTCTTTTGTAAAATCGGAAAATTACTCCTACTGTCAGTGCAGAAAGAAGGTGTGCTATGTATAATAGTAAACCGATTTTTGTGTCCGCATACATACAAACTCCCACAGCACCAAGGATGAACAAAGGTCCGGAATTGTTGCAAAAGGACAGTAATCTTTCTGCTTCATATTTTGAAAGATAGCCGGATTCATATAGCTGACAAGCTGTGATTGCGCCTAAGGGATAACCGCTGATTATTCCAAGTATAAATGCACCGGCACCGTTTTCATTTACATTAAAAAGAGGCTTCATCACAGGTTTTGCAAGGGCGGAGAGTGTACCGCAAAAACCTGAATGAACCAATAATCCGGAGCATACAAAAAACGGGAAAAGTGACGGTATGACTGTATCTCCGCAAAGATCCAATGCCTTTTTTGCATAAGCCACGCTGTCTGTTGGGAAGGCGAGCATAAGGGTTGTAATCAGTATACACCCAATCCAAAGTAAAATCTTTTTCATAAATACCTCCTAAAATGTCTGCTTATTTAATTTTAGTATATGTTGTGCCGCAGTATTCCAAAAATTACGGTGGTTAAGTTAAATAAAATGGCATATATATTGATAAGAGGTGATTGATTTTGAATATCAGCGATACGGTTTTCGGCAGTTTTGGGATTGTGCCGCAGGTGGTTTTTGGTATGCCGAAAATAATGATACTGGGAAATAATCAGATTTTTGTGGAGGATTTTACCTCCATTGCAGATTATAAGAAGGAGAGCGTTAAACTTGTTTCCGGAATGGGACTTTTGGAGTTTTGCGGAGAAGATTTTGAAATAGTTGGTATGCAGGATAAAAACATTATTATCTCCGGCAGACTAAAAAGCTTCAGGGTTATATAAAGGGAGGATACGGCTATGCTTTTAACTAAATTCTTCCAATTTATCAAAGGATATGTTATTCTGAAGTTATCAGGAAATAATATAGAAAAAGACTTGGAAAAAATTCGAAAATCAGGTGCTGTGCCAAGGAATATAAAGCCGGTAGAAGATGGGGTGATTCTCACTGTGGATCAGAGGGATTGCCGGCTTTTGGACGGAGTGGAATATTCACGCATTGCCGGTTTTGGCGGAGCTTTTTTTCTTGAAAAGGTAAAAAGGCATCCTGTTCTTCTGGCTGGATTGGTAATGGGTTTTATAGTGCTGTTTCTGGGATCGGGATTTATCTGGACTGTGGAATATGACGGTGTCAGTCAGGAGAATATCCAGATGGTGGAAAGTGCTGCAAAACTAGCTGGGATAAAGGTTGGAATGCCCAAGGCAAAACTTGATGAGCCTCTTGAAATTAAGAACACAATCCTTGCTCACACAGATGGAATTTCTTGGTGCTGGGTGTACATAAAGGGTACAAGAGCGATAGTTTCGGTTCGGGAAAATATTCTTCCGCCACAGATTGTAGATCCTGATACTCCATGTAATATAGTAGCGGCAAAGGATGCTGTTGTAACCGAGATTATTACAAAACGTGGTACTTGTGTAGCGGAGAATAATCGTATGGTATCCTGCGGAGAATTACTTATAAGCGGTAATGTCAGGTTTGGTGACGGCAGTGGATATGATGTTCATGCATCGGGTATTTGTAAAGGTAAGACAACCTACGAAAGGGAAGGTATATATAAGCTTTACCTAAACCACAAGAAGTACACAGGCAGAAAACGTAATTTTTTTAAACTAAAGATCTTTTCATTTGAATTACCTCTGTACAAAAATGCGGAGAGTGACTTTAAATTTTACGATACTATGGAAAAAAAGTATGAAATTTCTATGGGATATGAGAATTATATCGGTATAGGACTTGAAAAAATCAGCCATATTGAGTATAATATAATAAGAGAGCCAATCCAACGGGAGGTTTTAGTGGAATTTGCCAAAAATGAAATGGAGGCAGATATAGCAGGAGAGCTTCTTCCCGGAGCCTTAAAGCTAAGCGAGGATGTGGCATGCAGTGTAATTGATGAGGAGACAGTTTCGGTTAAGCTTACCATGGAATTTGAGGAGCAGATCGGTGCTGAGAATTTTATAGAAGAGGTGACAATATTTGAACCAAAGACAGATTGAGGTTTCTGAAAATTTAGACTTGCAGAGCCTTTTTGGCGATTTTGATGCCAACCTGAAATTATTGGAAAAGAGTCTGGGAGTGGGTATATCTTTCCGTGATAATATGATAAAAATTTCCGGCGAGGATGATAATATCGAAAAAGCAGGAGAAGTAATAAACATCCTGATGCAGATTTTGGAGCGTCGAGAGGAAATAGACGAGCAAAAAATCCTCTACGCCATAACTATGGTACAGGAAAATGGCGGAATAGACATAAAAATGTTAGGGGATGACTGCATTGCAGTAAATCATCGCGGTCAGGCTATCAAGACCAAAACCCTTGGACAGAAGCAATATATAGAGGATATAAATAACAATACCATTGTGTTCGGAATAGGCCCTGCAGGTACGGGAAAAACCTACCTTGCAGTGGCAAAGGCGGTTACAGCCCTCAGGAATAAGGAGGTTAACCGTATCATCCTTACAAGACCTGCAGTAGAAGCAGGAGAAAAACTGGGATTCTTGCCGGGAGATTTGCAAAACAAGGTAGATCCGTACCTTAGACCTCTTTATGACGGAATGTACGAAATGCTTGGAGGAGAAGGTTTCAGCCGGTATCAGGAAAAGGGTATGATAGAGGTAGCTCCTCTTGCATACATGAGAGGAAGAACACTTGATAACGCCTTCATCATCTTGGACGAGGCACAAAATACCACGCCGGAGCAGATGAAAATGTTCCTTACAAGAATAGGCTTTGGTTCTCGTGCCATAGTAACCGGAGACATTACGCAGATAGACCTTCCTACCGGCAAAAAATCAGGACTTAAAGTAGCACAGAAGGTGCTTAAGAATATAGAGGGAATAGCATTTTCTATCATGACAGAGAAGGACGTTGTGCGTCATCCTTTGGTACAAAAGATTATAAAAGCATACGAAAAATACGATACGGAACAGGAGAAGAAACGCCAAAATGACAGAGGTAATTATAGAGAATATCGGGGAGCAGATAGAAATACAAGAAGAAATCAAAGAGACGATTAAACTGTGTATAGATAAGACGCTAGAGTTCGAAGGCTGTGACTTTGATGCTCAGGTGAGTGTGACTATTTGTGACGATGAGGAGATTCGTCTTATAAATAAAGAGCAACGGGACATAGACAAGCCTACGGATGTTTTGTCCTTTCCTATGCTGTTTTTCGATGAAAACGGGGATATAATTGATTCCGACTATGATATGGACGGTGATTTTGTAATTCTGGGAGATATAGTGATTTCTGCTCAGCGCGCAAAAGCACAGGCAGAGGAATACTGCCACAGTTTTAAAAGGGAAATGGCTTTTTTAACAGTCCACTCCATGCTCCATCTATTGGGGTATGACCATGTAACAAGTGAGGAAGATGAGAAGGTTATGTTTGGTAAACAGGAGGAAATCCTTAATAAAATCGGCATAACGAGAGGGGAGTAATATGAGCTTTATCTACGCGATAACGGGAATATATAATGCTATAAGGACAGAGTTTAATCTTAGATTCCATTTGGTTATAGCAAATCTAATATGTATATTTGCATATTTTTACGGTCTTGAACGGACAGGCTGGGCGGCTTTGGTTGTAACTATTTTTACTGTAATTACAGCGGAGCTAATAAATACCGCCGTGGAAAGGGCAGTAGATACTGCCACTACCGAGATTTCACCTACTGCAAAGCTTGCCAAGGATGCATCAGCCGGTGCTGTACTGATGTCGGCTATTGGTGCGGTATTGGTGGGAGTTTGCCTTTTTGGTGATACCAGATGGATTTATGATGCACTTTACCGCATTTTTTCGGATGCGAAGGTGCTGATTCCGTGCCTTTTAGTAGGTATAGCAGATCTAGTGTTTTTGTTTTTTGGCGGAAGAAAAAAGGGAGATAAAAAATGAGTAAAAGTTACAAATCCGGCTTTGCCGCTATAATTGGTATGCCAAATGTTGGTAAATCCACATTGCTTAATAAAATTGCAGGTCAAAAGGTGGCGATAGTTTCGCCAAAGCCTCAAACCACCCGAAACAAAATTCTGGCAATACATACAACAGATTCTTATCAGGTGGTATTTACCGATACCCCAGGTATTCACAGACCAAGGACCAAGCTTGGTGAGTATATGGTTAAGGTGGCAAAGGAATCCATGAGCGAAACCGACATCCTCATCTTTGTGGTGGATGCTACTCGAAAAATGAGCGAAATGGAAAAGGAAATAGCAGAAAATATAGGCAGAATAGGTCTTCCTGCTATTTTGGTAATAAATAAAGCGGACGCAGTCAAAAAGGAATTATTGCTTCCGATAATAGCGGAATATGCGTCACTACATGCTTTTGACGCAGTTTTGCCCATAAGTGCAAAGATGGGTGACGGAATAGACCTATTGATGAACGAGATTGAAAAATACCTTGAGGAAGGCCCTCAGTTTTATTATGAGGATATGGTTACCGACCAACCGGAAAAGCAAATTGCGGCAGAGATTATCCGAGAAAAGCTTTTGCGCCTTTTGGATCAGGAAGTGCCGCATGGCATAGCTGTTGAGATTGAGAGCATGAAGGAAAAGGAAACCATCACCGATATTCACGCAGTAATATATTGCGAAAAAGCAAGTCACAAAGGCATTATAATAGGTAAAAATGGTGAAATGCTGAAGAAAATCGGCAGATATGCAAGGGCAGATATAGAGGAAATGCTGGACAAGCAGGTTTATTTAGAGCTTTGGGTGCGAGTTAAGGATGACTGGCGAAACTCGGAACGTATGATGAAAAACTTTGGATACGATTCCAAAATGTAACAAGTATATCTTCAGGTGAAATTACCAAACCTAAATACATAAAGGGGGTAATTTCTATGGAAAAAGATTACTGGGAAGAGTTTAAAAAAACGGGTAGTGTAGAAAGCTACCTTATGTATAAACAGACATTGAACGAGGAAATGGAATGGACACCGTTAAAACAAGAGGTATTATCGCAAGACGGGCAGACTACGGCGAATCAAATGCAATGCTGACCGTACTCACAAAGGATTTGGGAGTCGTATCGGTGTGCGCCTACGGAGTGAGAAGCGGAAAAAGCAAGTTAAAAGCAGGCACACAGCAATTCTGTTTGGGAGATTTTGTGCTTAGCAGAAAAAATGGCGAGATTTATCGGCTGGAAACTGTGGAAATCGCAGAAAGCTTTTATCCGCTTTGTGAAGATTTTGAAAAGCTGGCGCTTGCAAATTACTTTACGGAGGTTGCCGCTGATGCTTTGTCGGAGGGTGATGAGCGAATTTTGTCCTTGCTTCTTTGTGGACTTTATGTGCTGGCTTACAAGGATGTGGATGCGGACATTATAAAGGCTGCTTTTGAGCTTAAAACGGCTATGTTTATGGGCTATGCTCCGCAGATTTCCAAATGCTCTGCCTGCGGAGAGGATGGGGTTTATTTTAGTCTGTCAGGAGGACTGTTTTGCAAAGCCTGCAAACCGGCAGGCAGCATCAATTTACTTTCCGGCACTATTGCTGCCATGAGATATGTGCAGGACGCTGAGGATAGAAAAGTTTTTTCCTTTGAGCTTTCGGAGGATGTGAAGAAGCAGTTTTCTGCTTTGTGTCAGGAATATTTACTTACAAAAACCGAGAAAAGATACAAGTCTTTAGAATACTACAAGAAAATTAAAAGGAAGTGATACATATGTCAAGACGGGACAAGCATAATTACTATCTGGATATTGCCCAGACGGTAGCGGAGAGAGGCACCTGCCTAAGACGAAATTACGGTGCTATAATAGTGAAAAACGATGAGATTATATCCACAGGATATGTGGGAGCACCAAGGGGCAGAAAAAACTGCAGTGACCTTGGATATTGCATACGGCAGGAGATGAATATACCAAGAGGCGAAAGGTACGAGATGTGCCGAAGTGTCCATGCTGAGGCAAATGCGATTATTTCCGCTTCGCGTAACGAGCTTCTTGATGCCACGCTGTATCTTGTGGGGATGGAAAAGTCCACAGGTGAGATTATAAGGGACAGCTGTTGCTGCTCTATGTGTAAGAGAATGGTGATAAATGCCGGAATAAAAAATGTGGTTATAAGGGATACCATGGATGAATTTCGCATTATAGAGGTAAATTCATGGGTAGAAGATGACGAATCCCTGATAGGGAAAATGGGCTATTAAAAAAATTTCAAAAATATGAAAAAAATGCTTGATTTTTTTGTTTGACTGTGATAGAATAGTTGAGTATTATGTATTAAACTATTCGGAGGTGAAATTATGCCTAACATTAAGTCAGCTAAAAAGCGTGTTTTGGTTATCCAGAAGAAGACTTTGGTAAACCAAATGCACAAGACAGCTCTAAAGACAGCTATCAAGAAGTTCAACGAAGCTGTTGAGAACAAAAATGTTGAGGAAGCAAAGGTATTGTTTAACGAAGCTACCAAGAAGCTTGATAAGAGCGTAAACCAAGGTATCCTTCACAAGAACAATGCAGCAAGAAAGAAGTCACAACTTGCTCTAAAGCTTGCTAAAATTGATGCGTAAAACAAACTAGGTTGCTTTTTTTATAAAAAGCGACCTTTTTTGTGCTAAAAAGGAGAAATGTATATGAAGAGAATCGTTACCATTCAGGATATATCATGCTTTGGAAAGTGTTCGCTAACGGTGGCACTTCCGGTAATTTCCGCCATGGGAGTTGAAACAGCGGTGGTGCCGACTGCGGTACTATCCACTCACACAGGAGGATTTTCCGGCTTTACTTTCCGTGATCTTGCAGGGGATATTCCGGAGATTTTTGACCATTGGAAAAAGGAAAACCTGCATTTCGATGCTATCTATACCGGCTATTTGGGTTCGTTTGGTCAGATAGATATGATGTGTGATTACATAATGAAAAGAGATAGTGATACTCTTGCTTTTGTAGATCCTGCTATGGGTGATAACGGTTCTTTATATACAGGCTTCACACCGGAGTTTGCAAAGCATATGGCAAGCTTGTGCTCTGTGGCAGATGTTATTGTACCTAACCTCACCGAGGCCGCTTTTATGCTAGGTATAGAGTACAAGGAAAGCGGATATGACCGTGAATACATCGAGGATGTACTTAAAAAGCTTGTGGATTTGGGGGCAAAAAAGGCTGTGCTCACCGGTGTCGGTTTTGAAGATGACAAGCTGGGTGTGGCTATGTATGATAGCGAAAAGGACGAATTTTACTACTACTTTAACGAAAAAGTCGATGCCAAATTCCATGGCACAGGTGACATTTTCTCTTCTGCCTGCGTAGGTGCTTTAATGAATGGAATCGACCTTAAGGATGCCTTGAGGATTGCAGCAGATTTCGTAGTAGAATGCATTAAGATTACTCTTCCGGAAAAGGATTACCACTGGTACAGTGTGCAATTTGAAAAGGCAATACCGTATTTGCTGAAACTAATAGGAAAATGATAAAAGGAAAGGACAAAAACCCTTTTTATTGTTTTGGCGTATGATGTAAAAAAATTATGAGATATAATAAAGACATCTTATAATTAAAAGGTTTGTAAATATACAGTAATCTTATTTTGAAGGAGGAAGAAAATGAAAAGAAGGCTTTTATCTCTGATGCTAGTGATTAGTATAATAGCATCGCTGATTACGGTTCTGCCAATGTCCGCATCGGCAGAAACATGGGGAGACTATGGTTACTCGAACGGTTATAATTATGAAATTTCAAGCGGAAAGGCAGTTATAACAAGATTTGATCCAGATGGTAATGGTGCAATAACTATACCATCTGTATTTGATGGTTATCCTGTAATAGGTATCGCTGTCGGTGCATTCAGTGGCTGTAGAAATCTGACAAGCGTTAACATTCCAAGTAGCGTAACAAGTATTGGGGAATCGGCATTTAGTGGCTGTGAAAACCTGAAAAGTATCACCATTCCAAGTAGCGTAACAAGCATTGGGGAATCGGCATTTGATTTTTGCACCAGTTTGACAAGTATTGTCATTCCAAACGGTGTAAAAAGCATAAATAATGGTACATTTGCTTATTGTTATAGTTTGACAAATATTACAATTCCAAGCAGCGTTACCTCCATTGGCGAAGAAGCATTTAGTTTTTGCGAGAGTCTGGAACGCATCACCATCCCAAACAGCATTACTTCGATTGGATTTCGGGCATTTTCCGATTGCAGTAGCTTGACGTGCATCAATATTCCTGGTAGTATAATAAGCATTGGTTCTGGTGCATTTTCTGGTTGTACGGGTCTAAAAACAATTAATATTTCGAATGGAGTGGTTTCTATTGAGACGAGTGCATTTACTAATTGTATAAACTTGAACGAGATAAGTATTCCTGATAGTGTTATTACTATCGGGGATAATGCATTTAATAGATGTAGTAGTCTAACTTCAATAGAAATCCCGGATAGTGTAACCTTCATAGGAGATTTTGCATTTGAAGGATGCAATAATCTCACATCCATAAATATACCTAGCAGTATCTCTGTTATTGGGTATGGTTTATTTTTGGGATGCAGTAGCTTAGAGTCAATTATAATTCCTAAGGGAGTGGTTTCTATTTATGATTGCTCATTCTGTAATTGTACCAAAATGAAAAATATAAGAATTCCTGACAGTGTTGTTTACATTGGTGAAAGTGCTTTCGCAGGTTGCAGTAATTTAACTGATATATATTATGGAGGAAGTAAAAAAAAGTGGGAAGGTATTAATATTCGTTCATATGATCCAGAACTATACAATGCTACAATTCATTGTACAAATTTGGAATATACCATTAAATACAATGCGAATGGTGGAAGCTGTGTGATTTCATCATTGAAGCTTGAAGAGGGAACCTTTGTTCCGGCACCGCCAAGACCTACACGAGATGGTTACACCTTTACCGGTTGGTATGCTAACCGTAATTGCACAGGTACACCGTATATTTCGGCAGCAGGAATAACAAACAGAACCTTAACAAATAATTTGACTTTGTATGCCGGTTGGAAAAAGAATGACCTTATTGAATGGGGTGTAGATACTTTTAGCTTTGGAAATGGTGCACCATTTTTCCACGAAGATTGCTACATAAGTGACGAATACTACAAGATACTAACTAAGGATTTGAATTGGTTTCAAAAAATACAAATGAGTCAATACAAGAAAAATAAAGAAGATGGGAACTGTTTTGGAATTGTTGCAGTTATGGCTTTGATGAAGGTGGGCAGACTTGATCCGGAGTATTTTTGTAAAAATGCAGATACACCATATGAACTGCCTTGGCCGAAGAAAGATCCAAAGGTAGAGTCACTCATAAACTATTATTTCCTCACACAACATCTCCCTGATGTAGACTTGAATATGTATTCACAGTATGCAGAGGTTCTCCTAGCTGGTTCATCTGCAAATGTGGCGAAGCGATTGGTTAATTCTCTAAAAAGTATTGATATTACAGGAACTCCTGTTGTCATAAATTTTAAATACAGAGAGAACAATAAGACAGGGCGTTGGATTGGTCACACTGTCTTAGCATACAAGGTTGAGGATAATGGAAGTGAATATATTGTTACAATTGCAGATCCGAATAGTCTTGTGCAAATTGACGATAGTTTAAGTCAGCCAGGTAAGCCGGTATATAAAACGGGAAAAGTAAAAGAAATGAAGATTTCACACGATTTTAAGAATGTATCATATAGCGTGGATGGTATGCGTTCAACAAACGATGGGACCCTTAGATTGCATTCCATTTTAGCAGGGACTAACTTGTATGATAAAAACAATTTACAGGAACTTTTATCACGTAGAAGTATGTACAATCCAAACCTATTTGATATTGCAGATGTGGAGCAAAAGGCAGAGCTTACAACAAATTATCCTGAATTTACAATTTCGGATGATGAGGATTCTGCCGAGGTTTTAGGCGAAAACCACACAGGAAACCTTGATATTTCGGAATCATATTCACATATTAGTGCAAATACTTTGTCATACCAGCTGGCAAATGAAAATTCTTATACAGTTTCTCCTGCCACCGACATGGACAATTACGAAACAACTATTGTCTACAATGCCAGCGAAAGTCTGATTCATACAGAGTCAGACAAAAAGCCGGTTATTAGTATGTCACCGGACGGAATGGTTGCAATTACATCGGCAGAGGTGGGTAAAAAAACTGCTAGGATTACTGTAAATGCAGATATTCCATGGAACAACGTTTTAGTAGAAACAAATACAAAAACGCTAACGTTGACCCCAACTGCAGATGGAGTAGTTGAAGTTTCTTCTGATAGTTCGTTAAAAGGTGCAAAAATCACTTTGAACTATGAAAGCAATGACATCATCACCGAAATCTCTGATGATATAAATGAAATTGCTGTTTCATATGCTGAAGAAGATGGCATCGGTTATCTAAAGGTAGAGGGTTGTGAAGATGCTTCCATCGAAATGTCCTACACAGCGGTATTTGCATCTGCAGGTGGAAGTGCCGTGGAATCGATGTCGGAACTAAAAAAAGGCGATACCATCGCACGACCAGAAGACCCAAGTTACGCAGGATTTATATTCGAAGGTTGGTACAAGGATAGCGAACTTACTAAAGAGTGGGACTTCGACTCTGACACAATCGAAGATAACGTAACCTTATACGCAAAATGGGCGGAAGATCCTGACTATCATTGCTTACTTTCTTTAATGAACGGTGACGAAGCTACTCAGATAGTTGTTACAAATGGTGAAGTGGTTGGACTTGACGCCTTTGAGCAGGAATTTGAAAAGGAAGGACACCTTTTCCTTGGCTGGTCTGATACAGAGGAAACAGCTACCATTGTTTACGGAACAAAGGACACTGTTACGGTTACCGGAGATACAACTCTTTATCCGGTATATAAGGCGATGCCTTGCACGGTAAGCAATATCTCAAAAACCGATTCCGGCTGTGTTGTTAATACCAAGCTTTACGGGATTGAGGAAAACTGCACCATTTTAGTGGCCGGATACAAAAACGGACGACTTGTTACTGTCAAGGACATTCCTTATACAAAAGATGAGGAAGATATAACTATGACGGAAGCTGTTGATATGGTTTCGATTATGGTATGGGAAAATTTTGCTACAGCGTATCCGATAGCAGATGCAGAATTTCTGCCCGTACCCGAAGAGGAAAATAAATAGTGGAAAAAGATGCCTTTCGGGGCATCTTTTTTACAAAAAATATAAGAAAAATCTTGACATACATGAAAAGTTTTGGTATAATATATCAGTATGACATTGTTCAGATGTATTTGAACGAAATACACACACAGTCCGATTAAATCGGTGTTGCCCTATGGGTTCCGGTTTAAAAAGACGGCTGTGGAGGAAAATTAAAAAACAAGGAGGATTTTACAATGTCAAATGTAATTGCTATGAAGCAACTATTAGAAGCAGGTGTTCACTTCGGACACCAAACAAGAAGATGGAACCCAAAAATGGCTGAATACATCTTCACAGAAAGAAACGGTATCTATATCATCGACCTTCAAAAGACTGTTAAGAAGATCGAAGAAGCTTACTACTTCATCAGAGATATCGCAGCTAGCGGAGAGGATATCCTTTTCGTTGGTACAAAAAAGCAAGCTCAGGATTCTATCAAGGAAGAAGCTGAGAGAGTTGGTATGTACTACGTTAATGCTAGATGGCTTGGTGGTATGATGACAAACTTCAAGACAATTCAAAAGAGAATTGACCGTTTAGCTCAAATTAACAAGATGGAAGAAGAAGGCACATTTGACCTACTTCCAAAGAAGGAAGTTATCAAGCTAAAGGCTCAAAGAGATAAGCTTGAAAAGTACCTTGGCGGTATCAAGGATATGAAGAAGCTTCCTGGTGCACTATTTGTAGTAGACCCAAGAAAGGAACACATCGCTATCACAGAAGCTAAAAAGCTTGGTATCCCTGTTGTTGCTATCGTTGATACAAACTGTGATCCTGACGATGTAGATTATGTAATTCCTGGTAATGATGATGCTATCAGAGCTGTAAAGCTTATCGCATCAACTATCTCTAACGCAATTATCGAAGGCAGACAAGGCGAAGACGCTGTTGTAGCTAACGAAGAAGCAGTAGAAGTAGAAGAAACAGTAGAAGAATAATCGCACTTTTAGGAGGTAAAATATTATGGCATTCACAGCACAAGATGTTAAAACCCTTAGAGAAATGACAAACTGCGGTATGATGGACTGTAAAAAGGCTCTTACCGAAACAGACGGCGATATGGACAAGGCTGTTGAGTTCCTTAGAGAAAAGGGACTTGCTACTGCTACAAAGAAGGCAGGCAGAATTGCTTCCGAAGGTATCGTTAAGGTATATATGTCAGACGACAAGAAGGTAGGCGTTCTTCTTGAAGTTAACTCAGAAACAGACTTCGTTGCTAAAAACGATGAGTTTAATGAATTTGTAACAAGCGTTGCTAAGATTATCGCTGACAACAATCCTGCTGACGTTGATGCACTAAATGCACTTGCATTCGACAGCGAAAATAACGTTGGCGATGCAATGATCGCTCTTATCGCTAAGATTGGCGAAAACATGAAGATCAGAAGATTTGTTCGCTTCGAGGGTAATGTTTGCTCATACTCACACGGCGGTGGCAGAATTGGCGTACTTGTAAAGGCAGAAGGCGCACTTGACAGTGACAGCTATGAAGCTGCAAGAGACGTTGCAATGCAAATCGCAGCTATCAACCCAATGTACCTTTCTAAGGATGTAGTTCCAGCTGAGGACGTTGAACATGAAAGACACATCATCAAGGCTCAGATCAACGAAGATCCTAAAAACGCTTCTAAGCCAGAAAACATCATCGACAAGATGGTTGATGGTAAGATCAATAAGTTCTTTGAGCAAAACTGCTTGCTTCAACAAGAATTTGTTAAGGACAGCGATCAAAAGGTAGAAAAGTACCTTGCATCAAAGGGCGTTACACTAGTTGACTTCGTTCGTTTTGAAAAGGGCGAAGGCTTGGCTAAGAAGGAAGAAAACTTCGCAGACGAAGTTGCTTCAATGATTAAATAATCATAAAAACTTAAACTTATTAAAACGGTGCCAAAATGGTGCCGTTTTTTTGTATAAAGAAAACCACGCGATAGTCGCGTGGTTCAATATAGGTTATTACCGATGAGCGATAGACATAAAAGCTCCGATTGTATATAATGAAATTGTGACCTGCCAGTTACAATAAAAAATACAAT
>SVKH01000107.1 GCA_015068545.1 Oscillospiraceae bacterium | reverse complement strand
AGGAATACCGATAATGTCCTCTATCTCCGCTATTGCATTCTCAGGGTTTGCGCTTGGCAAATCAATCTTATTTATAACAGGAACAATTTCAAGGTTATGCTCTACAGCAAGATAGGTATTTGCAAGTGTCTGAGCTTCTATACCTTGTGATGCATCTACTATTAGTATGGCTCCTTCGCAAGCCGCAAGACTACGGGACACCTCATAGTTAAAGTCCACATGTCCAGGTGTATCGATAAGGTTAAGGGTATATTCCTCACCGTCATTTGCCTTATATTTAAGCTTTACAGCGTGGGCTTTTATAGTAATACCACGCTCTCTTTCAAGATCCATATCGTCAAGTAGCTGTTCTTCCATTTCTCTTTGACTAACCTCTCCAGTAAGTTCCAAAAGTCGGTCAGCAAGAGTTGACTTTCCATGATCAATATGGGCAATTATACAAAAATTTCTGATTTTATCTTGCATACATTATCTCCAAATAAATTTCTCCATAGGATTATAGCATAAAATACTTAAAAAGTAAATTACAAATTTATTCTAGCGGCAAACTTGGGGTAGCATTAAGGTCAAGATCTGCCGTAATTCCGCTTTTAAATAAATAGTATCCGCAAGAAGCTATCATAGCCGCATTGTCGGTACATAGAACGGGTGGCGGATATACAACACTAATGCCATGCTTTCCACAAACATCTGCCATTTTTTGCCTTAAATCGGTATTAGATGCTACACCTCCGGCAAGAGCAACTACTTTGCTTCCCATATTAAGCGTAGCTTCTAGTGTATGTTCACATAGCGCATCTGTAACAGCAGCCTGAAAACTTGCTGCAACATCTGCTTTATTTATTTCTTCTCCCTTTTGTTCTGCTTTATGAAGGTAGTTTATAACAGCTGTTTTTACACCCGAAAAGCTGAAATCAAGGGAATCTTTGTCCATTTTAACTCTAGGGAACTTTATAGCTTCGGGATTTCCTTCTTTTGCCAGCTTATCAATAAGTGGTCCCCCCGGATATCCAAGACCGAGGACTCTGGCTATTTTATCAAAAGCTTCGCCTGCCGCATCATCTCTGGTTCTGCCGAGAACCTGATACTTGGTATAGTCTGACACATGCACAATATGGCTGTGTCCTCCTGATGCAACCAAGCAAACAAATGGTGGCTCTAAGTCAGGATGTGCTATAAAGTTTGCCGAAATATGTCCTTTTATGTGATGAACCGGCACTAATGGCTTGGAAAGCGCGTAGCTTAATGCTTTAGCACTGGAAACACCTACCAAAAGTGCTCCTACCAGTCCTGGACCGTATGTTACCGCAATTGCATCCAAATCATTAAACCCAATTCCTGCTTGTTCCATAGCTTCGTCAATAACAGTATCTATGTTTTCTATATGCTTCCTCGACGCAATTTCCGGAACAACTCCTCCATAAATTTTATGAAGATCAATCTGAGTATTAATTACGTTTGAGAGTACCTCTCTGCCGTTTTTAACAACACTTGCGGCAGTTTCATCACAGGAACTTTCTATTCCGAGAATATATGTATCCATCAAATTTCTCCTCGTATCATAGTAATACCATTTTCCGTGGGAGAATGGTAAAAATTCTTTCTGATACCAACTTTTTTAAATCCGTATTTTTCATACAAACAAATTGCAGGGATATTACTTTCCCTAACTTCTAGAATGATTCTATTATACTCATTGCAGTCGGCTATGATTCTTTCCAGCAGACGCGATGCTATTTTTCTTTTTCGATACTGAGGCAAAACGGCAATATTGGTTATCTGGCCTTCATCATAAACTTTCCAATATCCCCCATATGCCACAATTTTATCTTCATCTTTGCACACGTAGTAGGTTGCAAGGTCGTTTTCTGCCTCTTCTACAAAAGATGCCTCCGACCAAGGCACTGAAAAGCACTCTCTATCTAGAGCTTCAAGCTCTGTGGCATCAGACTTTTTCATTTTACAAATCTGCAATTTTATCAGCCACCTTTATAAGAGCATTGTACAGTTCTTCTGCACATATTTCATAGTCTTCCACATCTCCGCCATAAGGATCTTCAATATCACCATCAAGCTCTGCATATTCGCATAAAGTATAAGTTTTATCGGGAGCAGAAGGCATCATAACCATTTTATGTGCCGCTGTCATTGTAAGGATAAGATCACTTTTTTCTATAAGCTCCGAATCTATCATTTGTGCGTGATGAGAGAGCAAGTCCACATCATATTTCTTCATAGCAACTATCGCCTCAGGTGATGCGCTATCCCCTTCATTTGCAAAAAGACCGGCAGATTCTATCCTAACGTCGAGATTTCTTTCGACAGCTATTTTATTAAAAAGTGCTGCCGCCATAGGAGAACGGCAGGTATTACCTGTACAAACAAACAATATATTCATATCCTTACATCCCATCGTAAATTTATATTAAGTAAAATGATTTTTAGTTTTTTAGAGCTTGCAATGGTGCGGGAATTCTTCCTCCGCGATTTATAAACTCACAACTGCTGTAATTTTTAACAGACATAACAGGGCCACTACCCAAAAGACCACCAAATTCAACCACATCACCCACATTTTTACCTGGTGCAGGAATGATTCTTACTGCAGTGGTTTTCGTATTTACCATACCGATAGCAGATTCATCTGCTATTATCGCAGATATAGTTGAACTATCTGTATCTCCAGGTATAACTATCATATCAAGACCAACAGAGCATACACAGGTCATGGCTTCTAATTTTTCAAGCGAAAGAGCTCCGCATTTTGTTGCTGCAATCATACCTGCATCTTCACTAACCGGAATAAATGCTCCTGACAATCCTCCAACGTGTGAAGATGCCATTACTCCGCCTTTTTTTACTGCATCATTTAAAAGTGCAAGAGCAGCAGTTGTACCATGAGTACCACATTTTTCAAGTCCCATCTCTTCTAGAATGTATGCAACACTATCTCCAACAGCGGGCGTTGGTGCAAGAGAAAGATCTACTATACCAAAAGGTACATTAAGTCTTTTAGATGCCTCTTTAGCTACAAGCTGTCCCATTCTCGTTATCTTAAACGCTGTCTTTTTTATAGTATCGGCAACCACATCAAATGGTTCACCTTTAACTTGCTCCAATGCACATTTTACAACACCTGGGCCGCTTACTCCAACGTTTATTACACATTCTCCTTCGCCTTCGCCATGGAAAGCACCTGCCATAAACGGATTGTCCTCTACAGCATTTGTGAAAACAACAAGCTTTGCACAAGCAAATCCACCGCTGTCCTTAGTGAGTTCTGCTGCCTTTTTTATAATTTCTCCCATTATTTTGACAGCATCCATGTTTATCCCAGCTTTTGTGGTCCCCACATTTACACTAGAACATACAATATCAGTGGAAGACAAAGCCTCTGGAATTGAATTTATTAGCGCCATTTCTCCTTCAGTAAAGCCTTTATGCACAAGAGCTGAGTATCCGCCTATGAAATTTACACCAACAGTTTTTGCCGCACGGTCTAGTGCTTTGGCAAGTTTTACACAATTCGCTGTTGTTTTTTCATCCAGTGCATCAACAAGATGAGAAATTGGCGTAACGGATATACGTTTATTTATAATCGGAATACCGTACTGCTTTTCTATGTCCTTACCAACCTTTACAAGGTCTTTTGCGTAAGTGGTTATCTTGTTATATACCTTTTCACAAGCTCTGTCTATATCAGGATCTACACAGTTTTTCAAGGAAATACCCATTGTTATTGTTCTGATATCAAGGTTTTCCTTTTCTATCATATTTATTGTTTCCAGTATTTCAAAAGGATTTATCATACCCATTCTCCTTTTTATATTCTGTGCATAGAGTTGAATATGTCCTCGTTTTGTACACGAATTGACAAATTCATTTCTTTTTCAATTTCTTTTAATTCGTCAGACAAATCTGAAGGAGTAGCTCCGCGCATATCAACAAGCATTATCATTGTAAACAAATCCTGCATAATTGTTTGCGAAATATCCAAAATATTGATGTTATACTTTAGCAACAATGCACTAACCTTTGCTATTATTCCTACAGTATCTTTTCCGATAACCGTAATCACTGCTCTCATTTTATTACCTCCTGCAAAACAGGTGCATATGACCTTAAGCACCTTTCTAATTTACATAATCACTGTCTTTGTCTGCTTATTTCGTACATAAGTACAGCAGCTGCCACCGATGCATTTAGAGAATTTATATTCCCATACATAGGAATTTCCACCAAAAAATCACACTTTTCCTTCACAAGTCTTGAAATACCTTCGCCTTCGCTTCCGATTACAAGCGCCAATGGTCCTTTTAAATTTGTTCTGTACATGGTGTCTCCACCTGCCTCAGCACCTGCTACCCAGATACCTTCTTTTTTTAAGGATTCTATTGTCTGTGAAATATTTGTAACCTTAGCAACCGGAGTATACTCAACGGCTCCTGCTGATGTTTTTGCTACAACCGAGTTTAAACCAACGCTATTACGTTTAGGTATAATTATACCGTCAGCTCCGACGCAATTAGCTGTTCGTATTATAGAACCAAGGTTATGAGGATCTGTTATTTTATCCAGAATAATTATAAATGGATCCTTTCCCTTTTCCTTTGCGGCATTTAAAATATCCTTTACCTCGCAGTATGTATGAGTGGCAACGTAAGCTATCACACCCTGATGATTACCACCTTCTGCAAGTTGGTCCAATTTTTGCTTTTCAGTTTCTATTACAGGTATTCCCTGGTTTTTCGCTAATTTGATAATAGGAACCAACGAACCCTCAATCTCGCCTTTTTTAACAAGAATTTTATCCATATCTCTTCCGGATTTTATTGCTTCGCGAACAGGGTTTCTTCCAATTACCTTATCATTCATTTTTTCACGTATAATTAAAACCATCTCGAAAGGGGTGGTTTTTAATTATTTCTCCTTTCCTAAAATTTGTTATATTCGCAGGAGTAGCTACCTGCGATATAATA
>SVKH01000106.1 GCA_015068545.1 Oscillospiraceae bacterium | reverse complement strand
ACTATATCCTAACTATTTTTTAAAGTCCTTGCAACACAGGGCTTGTTTGCTATGCATTTTTTTAGTTCCTTGAAAAACTTTCAAAAACTTTCGAAAAAACTCTTGACTTTTAATAGTTAGTCACCTCTATTGTTATTATATCTGATTTCAAGAGGTGAATACATTTTCCATTATAATATGTGAATTTTTGCTCCATATATCAGCTTCACTACTGCATAATAAACACCTTAATTTATGTAGTCCTGCAGGAGTAATTCTTCATGATCATAGCAGTAATCAAACAGAGGAAACTCTTAATGCTTTTAATAGCCAGACTATCTATCCTTAATTTTTATAAATGAGAGCATAAGAAAAGCAGCTTCGCTGCACCGCCTACGGCGGAAGGCCGAAGCAATTTTGCTTTTCTTATGCCATGTGCATTTTTTGAAAAGCTAAAGCTTTTCAAAAAAAATTGCACGGCAGTGTAATTATTTTTTCTTTATGGGAACGCAGTTTCCTATAAAGTAAAAAAGCCTCTTTAAACAAGCCAAAATCTTGCTTAAAGAGGCAATATTTTTTTTATAAAAAGTTTCCGGTACGGATTACAAAACTATCTGCTGTTTACGATAACAGTCTTTGTTGCACCTTCCCAGTTTACGTCACAGCCAAAAGCTTCTGAAATAGCACGAACCGGAACAAGTGTTCTTCCGCCCATAATCTTTGCAGGGACATCAAGCACCTTGTTTGCGCCGTTTACATTCATGTTCGCTGAGCCGATTTGAAGAGAAATATTTATATCTCCTTTTGTAGCTGTAACAGTTTGTGTATTTGGGTCCCATGAAACCTTAGCGCCCAAAGCTTCGAAAATTGCACGAAGTGGAACTAGAGTTCTGCCGTTTTCAAGTACAGGTGGCTGGTCGAAGGAAACGTTCTTGTTGTTTACCTTAACGGTGATAACGTCACCGGAAGGAGCTGCATCTGATACTATACCGCCGTCTGTGATGAAGAAGTTGTAGCTTCCCTGACCTTCGCCCTTAACTACATGGAAATAGTACTTTCCGTGAGCTATCTTCAAAGACTTTGAGAAATGACCTTTTTCAGCTTTTTCTCTCCAAACTTCCTTGCCTTGCTGATTTGTTATTCTTAGTTGTAGACGATCCATGTCAGATGTCATATCTACTGTGATTTCGCCTTCATCCAATGCGATTTCGTATACGTCTGTATCATCGTTTGCTGCGATAAGACCTTTGTACTTCTTATTAACATCAATAATACTTGCTGAATCCATATCGTTGTTGATTCCGCTGTAAGCTTCTATGAAGGATTCCTCTGATGGAGTGAAGTCAATCTGGAATGAGTATGAGCCTTCACCTTCGCTCTTATTAACGTAGAAATAATATCTTGCCTTGTTGATGTACATTTCTTTGCTGTAACTTATTTCCTTTGTATCCGCATCAGCATTTGGTACGTCGTTCCAAGCTTCCTTATTCTTATCATCGCAAAGTCTTAGTTTTAACTTGCTGATATTTGATGTAAGATTTACAGAAATCTTACCTGATGAATCTACGTCAAAGTAGTATATATCCATATCATCGTTAACTGCGATACATCCGCTGTACTTAAGACCAACGCCAACAGGGTTTGCAGTCTTTGTTGTGTTGTTGCTTCCGCCTTGTTCCTCTGATACAGTTTCGTAGATACCCTTTTCGGTAATGTTCATTGAATAGTCGCCTACGCCTGAGCTTTTTGAAACTTCAAAGTAGTAAGCACCTTTACAAAGTGTAATGTCCTTTTTGTAGCTTATTTCCTTTGTTGTGTCGTTGCTCGTTTGCTTGTCTGACCAAAGCTCTTTTCCGTTTCTGTCATACAGCTTGAAATTAAGTCTGAAGATTTGCGCTGTAAGATCAATTGTAACTGTGCTTGGTCCATTTAGCTCAAACTTGTACACATCTGCGCTGTCCGCATCAGAGATACTGCTGTTTATAGCTGTTCCCATTGTGTATGCCTGTGCATCTGCCAGCTTATCGTCTGCAGCATTTACAGAAACACACAAGCCAAGAGCCATAACAAGGCTCAATGCCATTGATAAGATTTTTTTCATTGAAGTATTCCTCCCTCATGTTTTATCTATACCCGCTTCACCGGGGATATAATTTTTTGCAGAATTTTCCTGCTGTTTTTTGATTTTATCATATTTATTTTTTTTTATAAATATATTTTTTTAAATTTTATCGTATATCTCCTACATTTTTGCAAGGACACTCTTTACCGTATCGTAGTTAATCATACCGTTGGCTCTGCCCACAAAATTACCATATTCATCAACAAATACTGTGGTAGGATATGAAGTTACATAATAGTTTTGAGTTGCACTGTACAAGTCGTCATAAAACACATCAAAGCTGTAACCGTTTTCCTCTATAAAAGCCTTTGCATCCTCTTCCTTATCTACTTCGCCCACAGGGTTTATCATCATAAACTGTACCTCCGGATAATCTATGCTAAGCTTTTCAAAATCCGGCATTTCCTCTTTGCAATAGCCGCACCATGAGGTCCAGAAATTTATAACTACAGGCTTTCCCAAAAAGTCCGACAGCTTTACTTTGTTCCCCGACATATCAATTGCTGTAAAATCGGGTGCAGGCTTTCTGGCTTGCTCGGTGGAGCTACTGCTTTGCATTTGATTTTTTTCTTCATAGCCTTTTGAAAGATTATTGTAAAGGATAGTTGCACCACCTATCAATGCAACCAGTAAAACTGTTGGGATAATCCACTTTAAAGATTTTTTCATATATTTCCTCCTAGTTTAATGATGACATAACCACAGTAAAAACTCCGGTTGCCATCAAAATTCCAATTATAACAAGCAGTACTCCGCAAACTCGGTTTACCACCATATAATTCTTTTTGATAAAACTAAATGCCGATTTTAACCTATCTATAAGAATTGCACTTATAAGAAACGGTATGCCAAGACCAAGCGAATACGTAAGCAGCATAAAAACCCCTTGCATGGCTTTTCCGGAAGATGTTGCAAGCATTAGAGCCGAGCCTAAAAAAGCTCCTACGCATGGAGTCCAACCTATGGAAAATACCATACCAAACAGCATGGCAGAGAAAAATCCCATATCTGATGATTTTCTGCCTGAAAAACCTTTGAAAATATTCAGTTTTAATAGTCCCAGATAGTTTAGCCCGAATAGTATCACTATTCCTCCAGTCACTATATCCAGAGCCTTTCTATACTCCACCAAAAACCTGCCTAAAGTTCCTGCAAGAGCACCCAAAAGCACAAAAATTATAGTAAAACCAAGTATAAATCCCGAAGCATTCACCACTGTTCTACCCGTTTTCCTTTCACCGCCACCGGCAAAATAGGAAACATACACAGGAAGCATAGGCAAAAGGCATGGTGAGATGAATGTGATTACTCCCTCCAAAAAAGCGATAAAGTATTGCATTTAATCCTCCATATATCGAATTGTCTGCTCATTTTCAAAACAGCATCTTTATTAAATTTTATTATATGCTTTAAAAAAAGTCAATCTTTAAATTTAGTTATTGCCAAAATATGAAAGATATGTATACCTTTTTAAAATAAAACCTCAAAATGTGACTTTGTCACAGAAAAATATTAAAATTCGGGGTATAATAAACTTACAAAAGAAGAAAGGATGGAAAAAAATATGTCAGTACTTAGCATAAATAAAGAAAATTTTGAACTTGTAAAAAACAGCGAAAAGCCTGTACTTTTAGACTTCTTCGCAGAATGGTGCGGTCCTTGCCGTATGGTATCACCAATAGTGGATGAAATAGCAGAAGAACGCTTAGATATCATGGTCGGTAAAATAAATGTGGACGAAGAACCGGAACTTGCAGCGGCATTTGGCGTATCCAGCATACCAATGCTTGCCGTAGTTAAAAACGGTGAAGTGGTAAACACCTCTGTTGGGGCAAGACCAAAACAGCAAATCCTTGCAATGCTAGACTAAAAAATGATTGGAAAAGGAGATATGGTTTTTACTAGCCGGTATATATCTCCTTTAATCGCTTTTTGTCGATAATCTTAACTCCCTTTCGGGATAGCTCCACTATACCCTCATTTGCAAAATATTTCAACATTCTGGATACCACTTCCCTTGCCGAACCGATGTATTTTGCAATTTGCTCATGGGTGAGGTATATAGTATCATCCGATATCCTTGCGGACTCATCCCAAAGGAAGATGGCAAGACGCTTATCCATGCTCATAAACAGAATCTGTTGCATAACCCACATCACATCAGAAAATCTATTAACGGCAGTTTCTAACGTGAATATCTTTATATCAGGATTATCCTCAGATATTTTCATAAATGCGGTGGAATTTATTATATAGCATTCGCTGTCCTCTTCGGCATCTATGCCTACATCGAATGTGATTGCACTGATTACACAGGATGCAGAAAGCATACATACCTCTCCGCGATGCAGACGATATAGAGTTATTTCCTTTCCTTCATCTGACATCATGTACACCCTGATGCAACCGCTTCTTACAAAAATCACACCAGAGCATTCGTTACCGTCATGGATGAGAGTTCCCTTAGGATATGTAAGGGCAACTGAGTTATTACAGATAAAATCCTTATCTGATTCTGACAGCTTATTCCAAAACGGAAAAATACTATTATACACAGGTTCAAACATTGCTCTTGCCATTTTTTCACTCCCATTCCTTTACAAACGTTATATTAGATTATATAATCTTGAATAAAAAATGTCAACATTTGACGGAGGTAAATCCATGGAACATATTTACGATATGATAATTATAGGCGGCGGCCCCGGAGGATATTCAGCAGCTTTGTACGCATCCCGTGCAGGACTTGATACACTTGTAATAGAAAGACTTTCTCCAGGAGGTCAGATGGCTCTCACGGGAGACATCGATAACTATCCCGGTTTTGATGAGGGGATAGATGGCTTTACTCTTGGTATGAAAATGCAAAAAGGTGCGGAAAAATACGGTGCCAAAACGGAATATGACGAAGTAACCGGCCTTGAATTAGATAAAAAGATAAAAAAAATCGTCACCCCATCCGGTGAGTACTTCTGC
>SVKH01000105.1 GCA_015068545.1 Oscillospiraceae bacterium | reverse complement strand
AAAATTATTGGTGCATAAAGCTTTCGGGAATTGGTTTGGCAACTTTGTTGATTCCTGTGCTGTTTTATACCCTAAACGGAGCATTTGGAAAGACTTCGGCTTTTGTGAACATATTGATATTCTTTGCATCCATATATATTGGTTATAAGTTAGAAACGAAGTTTTTTAATAAAGGCATTTGTGACTACATTAGCGAAAGAACAGCCATATTCCTGCTTTGCATTATAGCGATAGCATTTGCTGTTTTTACCTTTTTCTCGCCGGAACTTCCTATTTTTTTAGACCCAGTAAACGGCGGATACGGAATATAAAATGATATATTATGTGCACTTGTCAATAAATTGATGTAAAAAGCGGATTGCAGGGTAAAATAAACCTTGAATAATCCGCTTTTTTGTGGTAAAATTAAGGTAACTATAATTATTTATATAATACGGGGTTTTGGACCTTATAGCTAGAGTAAAGAATTAGAAAAAACTCATAAGAAAAAACTCATAAAATATATTTTTTACACAAGCAAAGCGCATATTTTCGTGTGGTATGAGGAGAGTGTGTTTTAGTGAAAAAGTTAATTAAGCTGTGTATATTTTGCGTATTGATGTTTCTTTCTCTTGAAGTATCGGCGCAAGTTCTGACAGGTACTTATCCGGCGGAAGAAAGGAACAGCATTTATATTATAGGAAATCCGTATATGTATCCTATAGAGTATTATAACAGCGACACCGGTGAGTTTGAAGGTGTTATGCCTCTGCTTTTAAGCAAAATATCAGAAAGAATCGGGATAGACTTTACATATTTTTACGATTCTAAGGAAACAGGCAAGGAAATGAGAGATAAGCTAAAGGCAGAAATGGTTTCCGCCAGTTACCGTAACTTTAACGAAAATTATTATCCGGACATGATCAGCGTTGTCAGTTATGTAGATGATGGCAGAAAGGTTAGTGCAGGATGGGATATGACAGAATATGCTGATGCAGAACTGGTCAGCACAATAAAAAAAGAGGTAGATAGATTAACTGAAGAAGAAATAAACTCTGCTATACTGGAATACAGTGTGCAAAATCAGGATGTTATGGATAAAACCGCCCGTATCATAATGTATTTTCTTGTAGCTCTGGTGGTTATAGTAGGTGTACAGCCATTTTTCAAGAAGAACACTGAAGAGGAAGTACCTGAGAATATTGACCCAGTAACAAGAATTGGAAATCTTCTTCATTTTGAAAAGTCTTTTAGTTTAAGAAGTAGCCGTCTGAATTTTGTGGCATACATAATTGTTGATAGTAACTACTTGCAGGTTTATCATAATGAGCAATCTATTACAAGTGCTGTGAAGTATATAGCGGATGCGCTTACTGAGTATGCTTCTCATGATGATATTGTATCCAGAATTACGGAAAATGGATTTGCATTTGTGTTTGGCAGTGAAGACGATGATAGTGCAAAAAAGCATATCGAAGAATTGATAAATATTCTGTCTGTGTATCTGGAAAAGGATCGGGAAGAAGGAGTTCCGTATTTCCGTGTGGCGCTTTATCACTTGAATGAAGATGACAATAATTGTGATACACTTTTGTTCAATCTTAGGAAAAACTGTGCAAAATTGATAGGAAAAGATGTATATTTAGAAGTCTGTCATAAGGATATGATGATAAAGGAGCAGGAAAGAAAAGACCTTTTAGAAGATATTGCAAATGGATTCAGAAATAAGGAGTTTAAGTCTTACCTTCAGTTTATAGTAGACAGCAAGGATAAAAAAATCGTATCATGTGAGGCTCTTTCCAGATGGGACAGAGGTGAAAAGGGTACATTCCTGCCGGGAGTTTACATAGACGTAATGGAAAAAAGCGGGACTATAACTCAGCTTGACTATTACATGTTTGAGCAGGTGTGTATGCAACTTCACAAATGGAATGATACTATATTTGACAGTATTAGCATTTCATGTAACATTACAAGAATTACTTTGTCGGAAGAAGGTTTTTCTGACAGAATAAGCGAAATTTCAAATAGGTATGTTTTTGATAAATCCAAGCTAATCATTGAGATTACGGAAGATGCCATAGAGAGAAATCTGGAGATAGCGATAGGTAATATCCTAAAGTGTAAAAATCTTGGATTTGCCATTGCGCTTGATGATTTTGGAAGCGGATATACCTCTCTTACCAACCTTTGTGATTATCCTATTGATATTGTTAAGATAGACCGCAGCATACTTCGTAAAGCAGATACAAAACGCGGAAAAGATCTGTTTGCCGGTATAGTATCTCTTTCGCATAATTTGGGGCTTAAGATTGTGTGCGAAGGCGTAGAGGATGAAGCCTCCAGTGAATATGTATCAAATTTGGGATGTGATTATATTCAAGGGTGGTACTATTTCAAGCCATCGCCAATAGAAGTATGTGAAGAAATTTACCAGAATTTGATGAAATAAAAAACACGGGAAGTGAAGTTATGGAAAAACTATATAAGAAAAAGCAAAACAGGAGCATTGTATTGTATGCCATTGCCACTATCACCTTGCTTTGTTCTGTTATACTGGTTATGGTAGCCAACGTGTACAAAACGGCGGAAAATGAAGCTTTTGAGAAGTTGCATATGGAAACAGCGCAGATTAAGCGAGATATAACCTTGCAGATGTATTCTGACCGTGAAAATCTTGTTATTATGTCAAATTTTGCATCAAAGCTTTATGAAGATGGAGAGGGCTACGAGCTTTTGTTCAATTCATTTGAGGAGATAGGTCTGTTTGAAGATGTGCGTATCCTTCAACCGGACAACCGCTTTATCACCCAATATGGTGCTGTGCCGTCGGGCGATTTAATATTTGAAGACGAAGTGAAAAAGGGCACATACATCAGTGACAGAGTAACCGATCTTGTTAATCAGGAAAAAGAGGTAGTGCGCAGTGCAGTGCCTGTTACAGATAAAAATGGAAAAACCGTTGCTATAATTTACGGAATAATAGATCTTCAGAAGTTTGAGGATAGATACATTGACGATGTAAGGGCATTGGGTGCAGATTTATTTGTTATAGAGCAGGAAAGCGGAAAATTTGTTATAGATACTAAGAGGGAGGGCTTTGGTCTTGTGTCCGAGCTGGCACGGACTAACTTTGAAGACGGCTATTCCTACGAGCAGATGGCAAGTGGACTCTCAAGCGGAGACAAAGGTTTTGCTTCATTTGACTCTATAGTGACCGGTCAAAAGCTTTATGCACATTTTTCGCCGCTGGAATTTGCAAAATGGGAAATTATGATGGCAAAGCCAGCTTCGTCCGTATTTGAAGTTGCCAGAAGAACAGGAGGATATATGCTCCTCATGGCAGCAATTCTGGTATTTATAATGTTGTGCTATGTCGCGTTTGTAGTAGGTATGGAGCGAAGGAATCTGGCTGTGAGCGTGATTGCATCTACCGTAAAAAAGAGACTTCTGGAGATTAACCAGAATATGGATAGAATGAGCGATGCTCTGAAGCTAATGACAGAATTTGCAAATGCAAGGTCTGCATTCTTTGTTGATAATTACGGAGAGGATCGAAACTATGTTTCGCCAAAGTATAGGGACAAAATGTTGACTGGTAAAGACAGAGAGTTTTTTATCAAAAAGATTGATGAATATCTGATAGAAAAACAGAGTAAGCATGGTACCAATGTTTATATCACCAGTATTAAGCCTAATGATGAGCTTAAGGAAAATTATTCCGAGCTTTGCGAATTTATGCACAATCATGAGATCAGATCAATACATATCGCCAGTGTTACACATAATAACCGCAATAACAGCGTTATAGGGGTGATAAACGCTCAGGACAAGCAGATTACAGTGCTTTTAAAGGATATAGCAGTTTGTTTCTCCATGGCGGTGTATAATAAGAGGTATTTGACCGATACCGAGTCTATGGCAATTACAGATGCTCTTACGGGTGTTGCAAACAGATTGGCATACAAAAATGATATCAAAGTATTTGAAAATACAGATGTTGAACGTTTTACCTGTATCTATATAGACGTAAACGAGCTTAACTTCTATAATAACAAATACGGACATGCGGCAGGAGATCAAATGCTGGTGTATATTGCTGAGGTTCTCACAGAAGAATTTGGAGATAGTAATATATACAGAATGGGTGGCGATGAGTTTCTTATCTTCACTTGCGGTATAAGCCGTGATGAGATTGAAAATCGTATGGCAAGAGCAAATGTCAAGATAAAGGAAATGAAATACAACATTTCAATAGGCATTAAGAAGAGGTCAGAAGGAATGGGTATGGAGGAGCTTGTCAACGAAGCTGAAAAGAGAATGTATATTCAAAAAGCACGTTATTATCAAAATAAAGATGAAGCTCGAATCGAAAGTACCATAAGAAAGGGAAATACCAGAGTTATAAAATCAGGAATAAGAGAGATAGACGCATATCTGTCTATTTTGAAAAATAGACACTATGGTGTTTTTGAGGTTTCCATGGATCAGGATAGCGGTTCAAGTATTATAGCTCCTACTGGACTTTTTGATATGTCTGTTGATGAAAACAGGTTCTCGGATGTTATCAAGCAATATATTCATGACTTTGTCAAACCTGAGTTTCACAGGAATTTGCGAAACTTTATACAGTACGATGTGGTACGAAATCAATTAGAAGAAAATATAATTCCTAAGATTTCCTACTATAAAAAGGATGGTACTGCAGTAAAGCTTAGTATATGGCCTGTCGATGGAGATGAAGGGGAAACAATGTGGATATTTGAGAAAGAAGACAATATATAAGGGCAATTCAGAATGAATTGCCCTTTTTGCTAGTCTCTAAAGAATAGGTCTCTTGTGTAAACCTTCTCTATAACATCTTCAATTTCGGTATTAAATCGGTTAGCCACTATGACGTCACACATAGATTTAAACTCGTTGATATCCTTTATCACCTTAGAGGAGAAGAAGTCATCTGCTTCTAAGGTTGGCTCATATACAACTACCTGTACACCTTTGGCTTTTATTCTCTTCATAACGCCTTGGATAGAGCTTTGGCGGAAGTTGTCACTGCCGGATTTCATCGTAAGTCTGTATATACCCACCACAGGCTCTTTTTTTACTCCAAAGCCTGCCAGTTCAAGAATTCTGTCTGCAATATAGTCCTTTCTTGTACGGTTAGCGTCAACGATAGCACCAATAATATTGTTAGGTACATTGTTATAGTTGGCAAGAAGTTGTTTGGTATCCTTTGGCAGACAGTATCCACCATAACCAAAGGAAGGATTGTTGTAATGATCACCGATTCTTGGATCAAGTCCTACACCTTCTATGATTGATTTTGTGTAGGACTTGATCCAAGAAT
>SVKH01000104.1 GCA_015068545.1 Oscillospiraceae bacterium | reverse complement strand
CATTCCTGCTATTTTGGAGGCCGCTGTATCTGCGTTTATGTTATATATGTTGTTTTCGCTGTCGCATCCTATGGTGGAAATTACAGGGATGTAGCCTTTATCAAGAACGTCCAATATAGGCTGTACATTTACATTTGTGATTTTTCCTACATATCCCAGCTTTTCGTCAAGCGGTTCAGCTTCGATGATATGTCCGTCGCAACCGCAAAGGCCCATTGCTTTGCCACCAGTATTTTGGATAAGGTTTACCAGGCTTTTGTTAATTTTGCCGGAAAGAACCATTTGGGCTACGTCCACTGTTTCTCTGTCGGTTACTCTCAGCCCGTCCACAAATTCGGTCTTTTTACCAATTTTGCTAAGCATTCCGGTGATTTCTGGTCCACCTCCGTGAATAAGAACTACTTTTACTCCTATGAGCGAAAGCAGAACAATGTCGCCCATTACGGCATTTTTAAGGTCTTCGTTTATCATGGCATTACCGCCATATTTAACAACAACTATTTTGTTATAGTAATTCTGAATATATGGAAGTGCCTCTATGAGAATTTTTGCACGATCCTGATTGGTTATCTTCATTTTTATACTCCTTTTTATTATGTACGGTAGTCGCCGTTTATTTTCACGTAATCATAGGTAAGGTCGCAACCCCATGCTGTTGCATCATACTCACCATCGCCAAGGTCTATGTTTATTATGATTTCGTCTTCGGTCAGAATCTTCTTTGCCTCATCCTCGGAAAACTCTATGCCGCTACCGTTTTCGCAAACTTCAATAACGCCTGCTTGAGAGGATAGGGATACCGCTATCTTGGTAATATCTACATTTGCACCGCTGTATCCTATTGCGCAAAGGATTCTGCCCCAGTTTGCGTCTGCGCCGAACATTGCCGCTTTAAAAAGGGAAGAGGTTATGACACTTTTTGCTACGATTTTAGCATCAGGAAGAGTCTTTGCTCCGGATACCTTGCATTCCAGAAGCTTTGTTGCTCCTTCGCCGTCCTTTGCTATTTTACGGCAAAGAGCAGTAGTTATATAATTAAGCGCTTTGCAAAAACTTGCGTAATCATCGTTCTCATCGGTAATTTCAGCATTTTCGCATTGTCCCGATGCAAGCAGGGTTACCATATCGTTTGTGGAGGTATCTCCGTCAACGCTGATCATATTAAATGTATCCTTTATGTCGTTTGAAAGTGCCTTTTTTATCATTTCTTTTGAGATTTTAGCATCTGTTGTGATAAATACCAGCATAGTCGCCATGTTTGGATGTATCATACCCGATCCTTTGGCAATGCCTCCCATGTGGCATACTTTACCGCCAAGCTCAAATTCTACAGCAACTTCCTTCTTTACTGTGTCGGTAGTCATAATTGCATTTGCTGCATCTGAGCTACCATCATCCTTTAAGGATGCAACTAGCTGTGGCATTGCGTTTTTTATCGGTGTGACATCTAGAGGTTGTCCTATAACGCCGGTTGATGCAACCACAACGTCTTCTGCCTTTACGTCGGTATTATCTGCCACAATATTGCACATTTTCTCTGCAACTTCTATTCCGTCTGCGTTGCAGGTATTGGCATTGCCGCTATTACATACTATGGCTTGAGCTACACCGTTTTCAATATTTTTCTTAGTTACATAAATAGGTGCACCTTTTACCAGATTTTGTGTATAACAGCTTGCGGCTGTACAGAGAGTATCGCACATTATAAGTGCAAGGTCTGCCTTTGATTTATTTTTACGGATGCCTGCGTGTATTCCGGAGGCTGTGAACCCCTTAGCTGCGCAAACTCCTCCTTGTATTTCCTTTATATTCATCATATTTCCTATTCCTTTCTTTTATAGGTCTAGTCCTTTTTCTTCTTCAAAGCCCAATGCGATGTTCATGCACTGGATAGCGGCTCCGGACGAGCCTTTGCCGAGATTATCAAATCGAGATGCGATTATAATTCGCTCGTCATTACCGGTTATCTCAATTTCCAGTCTGTCTTTGCCAGAAAGATTGTTACTGCCTAGCATTCCGTCTTTTGACATTGGCATTACGTTGACCATTTTCTTGTTTTTATAATGCTGAGAGAACATCTCGTGGATTTGCGAAAGTGTAGGATTCCCATTAAGCAAATGAGGGAATAATGGGATGGTTACAACCATTCCGCTGTAAAAATCCGCGACAATTGGTGAAAAAACAGGCTTTAAAGAAAGGGAACAGATTTCCTGCATTTCTTTAAGATGTTTGTGATTTTGTGAAAGTCCGTACTGTCTTGGTGAGGAAAACTCTGCATCACGGTTTTTGTCCTGATATTCCGCTATCATTTTCTTTCCGCCGCCGGAGTATCCTGTGATGGAATGGCAGGTTACGGGATAATCATGAGGCATAAGTCCTGATGCAATAAGAGGATAAACTATTGCAATAAAACCGCTTGCGTGACAGCCTGGTACAGCTATTTTTTGAGAAGTGGCTATTTTACTTGCAAAATCTGCTGACAATTCCGGAAAGCCGTATGCCCAGTCAGGGTTTGTTCTGTGTGCTGTGGACGTATCCAGTATTTTAACTTTATCGGAGCTTACTGTACCAACTATCTCTCTCGCCGCATCGTCCGGAAGACACAAAAATGCAGCATCTGCACGCTCTATTGCATCTTTCCTGAAATCAAGGTCTTTTCTGTGCTCGTCGCTTATGGTGATAAGCTCTACATCATCACGTTTTCCCAGTCTTTCAAATATTCTCAGTCCGGTTGTGCCGGCACTGCCATCTACAAAAATTTTCTTCATATTTCACCTCAAAATGTATAAACTGCATAAATATGCAAACAACTATACAGTTTATTATCTCATATAATTGAAAAAAAGTCAAGTACAATATATAAGTAATTTTATATTTATGCACTATTTGTGAATATTTATAAATAATAAGTAGTAAATTCATGATATTTTGTGAGGTTTTTTTACAATATAGTGTTGAATTATTCAAAATTTTGTATTAAAATAGGAAAGTATTTTTCAAAACAAAGGAGAAAACCATGAAAAACAAGGCATTTTCTATTATATTTTTATTCACAGCCGCAATTGTATGGGGATTTGCGTTCTCCGCACAGGTTATGGTAGATACCCAAGTATTGGGAAATTTTAGTTTTAATGGAGTTAGATTTGTGTTGGGATCGATTTCGCTTATCCCGATTATTTTTATATTTGAACGTGAGGAAAAAAACGAGGAAAAGTTTAAAAAGACAGTTTTCGCATCTTTGATAGCAGGGACAGTTTTATTCATTGCTTCCGCATTGCAACAGTACGGTATCAGTATAAATCATAATGCGGGTAAAGCAGGCTTTATTACAGGACTTTACACTGTTTTGGTGCCTATTTTAGGATTTTTTATTTTAAAAAATAAGGCGGGTATGAATACTTGGATTGCTGTTGTGCTAGCCGTTTGCGGGCTATTTCTTCTCAGTGCCGGAGAAGGCTTTGATGAAGTGAATATGGGCGATGTGGTTGTCTTTATCGGAGCATTTTTTTGGGCAGGACACATTCTTGTAATTGACAAATTTGTGGAAGAGGTAAGTCCTATCAAATTTGCACATATGCAATTTATGGTATGTGGAATATGGAATTTGATTTTTGCCATGTTTACCGAAAACATTACAATTCATGGTATCACAAGTACCGCAATCCCGATTTTGTACACAGGAATAATGTCCACAGGTGTTGCCTATACCTGTCAGATTTTAGGGCAAAAGGGCACAAACCCAAATCTTTCGGCAATTATTCTTTCTACGGAGTGTGTGTTTAGTGCTTTGGGAGGAGCTGTGGTTTTGGGCGAAACTATGTCGGAAAAAGGATATATAGGATGTGCGTTGATGTTTCTTGGAATAATTGTTTCGCAAGTAGATTTGAAAACATTGGCTAAGCTGGTTAAAAAAGAAAAAAATAGCATTGAATAAATATACATAAAAAAATTTTTAAAATATTTTGAAAAAAGTGCTTGACAAAACGAAAAAGCAATGCTATAATATGTGAGTGCCTTGGAGAGAGGCAGTATGCGGATGTGGCGGAATTGGCAGACGCGCTAGACTTAGGATCTAGTGTCTACGATGTGCAGGTTCAAGTCCTGTCATCCGCACCAAACAGTAGAAATCCGAACCTTGTACCAATCGGTGAAGGGTTCGGATTTTTATTATATCTTGACTATCCAAATTTTAATAGTAAACTTGAAAAACAATAATATCGAAATCTCAGGAGATAAAACTTTAACCGGTTTTATCTCTTTTATTATATCTTCGGAAAAGAAAATCAGCACCCAATAGCCAAGTGATCTAAAGGACACTAAGTAGAAATACGGGCATTGCGAGGTAAGAAGATGAGGAAAACTCAGTAAAATGGGTTTTCCCCTTTTCTTTTTTTATCCGCACATTCGTCAAAGCAAATGCCTTCTGATAAAATGAAGATACCAAATTTAAAGGAGGGAGATTACGCTATGAAAGACAAAATCATCAAAAACGGAATTGAGTATGTAAGACAAGTAGATTACTACATTCCAAATTTAGCACTACCCGAAGAAACGGAATACCAAATCGGAAAGTACGGGAGTTTAAGGAGAACATTTTTGAAAGAGCATCATAATTGGCTGTATTCTGCAATGCTTATGCAAAGTACATTGTTAAAGCGTCTTGCAGAGATAGACGAAACCTGCAATAGCACCCTAAAGGATATGATCTCCAAAATGGCAAAGCAAGAAGGGATTACAGACCAACTCAAAGCAGATAATCAAATGCTGTGGGTACAGAAAGTCAATAATATTTGCAATCGTGCGGAAGAGTTCATGATGAAAGAATATGTATACGGGGGTTTTGAAGAATGAAAAAATTATCAATAATTTTAATTGCCATATTTATAATGGCAAGTGCAGCCACGGTAAATGCTGCTCCTGTTCCGAGAGAATCGGCACCCTGCAATGCTATAAACGGAGCGATAGCCATTGTTGAAAGTTTTATAGGTGATATTTTAACAGAGGTACAGAACGGATTGGGATATGCCGATGCAAGAGCAAAATCTAATCGTATATTCTTCAATGCTTGGCTAAACAGACAGACAAGCGGTTATAGTTACGGTGAGCTTGTGGATATAGCCAATAATGCAATATGGCAATATCGGGATATGTATCTGCGACCTGACTTTTACAAAGATAATCTTGAAAAGTCAGAGTTATTATTGCTCCTGTAATTGAAGATTATAAATCAGGCAAAATAACTTATTCTGAAGCTGAATTCAACGCCCGAAATAGGATTTATCAATCAGTAAAACCTGACTTCAATCCTGATGTTGAATATATGAAAGATCCTCTTTCAAGAGATATTCCATCGGTTGATAACAGCTTATTTATAC
>SVKH01000103.1 GCA_015068545.1 Oscillospiraceae bacterium | reverse complement strand
TTCGATTCCACCCGGAGGCACCATTAAATACGCGGGAGTGGCTCAGTGGTAGAGCGTCACCTTGCCAAGGTGAACGTCGCGAGTTCGAATCTCGTCTTCCGCTCCATCTACAAAAGACGCATAAATTTACTTTTTTGCGTCTTTTTATATAAGGCACCATAGCCAAGTGGTAAGGCAGAGGTCTGCAACACCTTTATGCCCCAGTTCAAATCTGGGTGGTGCCTCCAAAAATCGACAAGGTTCATTTAGAATCTTGTCGATTTTACTTATTACCTATTCACTCTTCACTATTCCCTAAGAATACTTGTCGATTTTTGGAAAGTAATAAGTAATAGTGAATAAGGAAGAAGTGAGAAAAGAGAAAGTGTACTTACAAATCAGCTTATTCGCAGCGGTACAAGTATCGGTGCGAATATAAGGGAAGCTTTTTACGTACACGGAAAAAATGACTTTATTGCAAAACTGCAAATAGCATTAAAAGAATGCTCTGAAAGTGAATATTGGATTGAACTTCTCATAGAAAGCGGATATTATGATGATAAGACGATACTTGATAATTGTATTGAATTAAAGAAGATACTTATTTCATCAATCAATACTGCAAAGAAAAACAATAATTAGAGTGCATCTTTATTGTTCTCCTTTGCACAAAAAAAACGACTTGTTTCGACAAGTCATTTTTTTGTGAATTGCCTTCGGCACGAATTGAGATCTCGCGATTTCATGAATTGAGTCTACGGCTCATGAATTACACCTATCGGTGCATAAAAAGGTAATTCAATTCAAGGTGCGATAGCAACAATTCATGGTGAAACCAATTCATGACAAGGTCGTTGTTAAATAATTAAAACCAAAATGTTTTCAAGATGTTCATCTTACCGTAATATATACTGACCTTTTTATAGCAAGTGGGAAGTTTATTCCATGGAGAGTTGTAACCATTTCTACTGATGGAAGAATTATTGAATAATTATTCAATAATTTTATGTAACCTTTTTTTCTCTGCAAAATAGTATAGTAATGAGGGGTAAACCTCAATATTATGCGAAAGGAGAGAAAAACATGGCAGTATTTTTCAATCAGGCTGCTTTGTCTTATAACGGCAACACCGTTAATTCTAATATTGTATCGGGTGAGATTGTGGAGGTTCTTACTGCTACAAAGACTGCTGTTACTGGCACTTATAACGGCGACGACGCAATAACTTATGTTGTAAGTCTGACAAACAGCGGAGCTTTACCAATTAACGGTCTTACCGTAACCGATAATCTTGGCGAATATGTTCAGGGCAATTTGACTCGCGTACCTCTTGACTATATAGATGGTTCTCTTCTGTATTATGTCACCGGAGTATTGCAGCCAACCCCTGTTGTAGCTGCTGGGACAGAACTGGTTATTTCCGGAGTAAATGTTCCGGCAGGCGGTAATGTGTTATTGGTTTATCAGACAAGGGCTAACGGCACAGCGCCTCTTGTAGTAGGAGGTTCAATTACCAATACCGTCACCGTAACAGGAGGAGGTCTTTCAACACCTGTTACAGCCAGTGAAACTGTAACCGCCGAGGAAGGTGCAAGACTTTCTATCAGCAAGGCATTGACACCTACTACTGTAATGGAAAATGGTCAGATAACATATACGTTTGTTATTGAAAATCGTGGAAATACAGCGATAGTTGCGACAGATAATGCTATTGTGACCGATGCATTTGATCCGATCCTTGAAAACATCGTGGTATCCTTTAACGGAGACACATGGGCAGAGGGCGTGAATTACACCTATAACGAAGCTACCGGTGAATTTGCCACAATACCGGGACCTATCACAGTTCCGGCGGCAACATATACTCAGGACCCTGTAACAGGAGTTTTCACCGTAACTCCGGGAGTAAGCGTCCTTACAGTAACGGGAACAATCTAAGGATTTTTTTGACTAATCTGGGCGGTCTGCTTATAGTAGACTGCCCCTGTTGTGAAAAAAGTCGTTCTGCTGAAAAAAAGTCATAGTATAGATTTGTAAACTGAATAAGATAAATAATGGCAGGAAAATCATAATTTTTCTTGCCATTATTTATTTCATAGAAAACCTGAGTTTCCTATGAAATAATATTGATCTATGACAATTTAAAATTTACCGTATCATCGTGTGCCGGCCAGCTCAAATCGACAAAATATAACTTCTTTTTTAACGTCTGCCTCGGAGTATTTTATGGTTTCTTAGGATTTCTGCGGTTTTAAGTGTATATACCAATGTACTATTAATGCAAAATGGGTGCTGTTTGATTGGCACAGACGGTATATTTTTCTGCTATCTGGATTTTTTTCGGTACTGCGACGGAGTCATGCCTTTGTGTGTTTTGAAGCAACGGCAAAAGGTGTTAAGAGAATTAAATCCGGATTCGTAGGCTATTTCGGTGAGACTTTTTTTCGTGCTGAGAATTTGTTCTGCAGCATACTCACACCGCACAGAACCCAGGTATGTACTAAAGGGGAGCTTTAGTTGGTCGCAAAAAATGTGGGCTATATAAGATGGGTGATAGCCAAAAATCTTTGCAAGGCGACTTATTGAAAGATTTTCAGAAAAGTTGTTGTCGATATATGACGTAATCATTGATGGCAGAGTCATGCTGTTTTTTTCAGGCAGAATATTTAGTTTTTTTACCAGTTCCGATAGTATAATAAACGCTAGCCCTATTTTTTCCAGTTCATCCTGAGAATCGGATAGTTTTTTTAGTAAGGGAAGTATTTCTTGTAAAAGCTCATTTGATGAAATATACGGATTTTGCGGTTTTCCGGTTATAATTTCGGGAACTGTTGCACTAAGGAGCTTCGTACTAAAAATAATGGAAACGCTTTGTGTGTTTTCTGTATTAGCGGAAATGTATTCGTGAACATTGTTTGGGAAAATAGTCAGGATATCGCCTTTTTTCAGCTGATACAGAGTCTCACCTAGTTTCACCTGTTGCATACCCGAAATGCAAAAAACTACCTCCAGATTATTATGAAAGTGCGAAGGAAAACCATAAGATCTATCAACAAGAATTGCATAAATGTGTTCAGGATTGTTTTCAAAAAATGGGTGCATAGCATTTTTTCCTTTCTATGTGATAATCTAATTATATCATAAATTCCTCCATAGTAAAGCATAATTTGGTGAATATTTTGTGTTATTTTGATAGATTTAAGAAAGAATATGTAGTATACTTTAGCTATAAGGAGGGGACTATTATGGAAAAATGGGCGAGAATAAACTATCAACCCTGTTTGCCATTGGGGGATAACAGATCAATGATAACAGGTTGTAAAAGACATATTGAGCTATCCAGAAGCGCTGCCTGCGAGGGAACGGTATTGCTGAAAAACAATGACGGCATACTGCCTTTAAAAAAGGGAGCAAAGCTGGCGATATTCGGAAAAGCTCAGATTGATTATGTAAAAGGCGGTGGCGGATCCGGCGATGTTTGCTGCGAGTACGTCAGAAACATTTACGAAGGCTTAAAGCTTAAAAAAGACGTAGAAATCTTTGACTCTTTGTCATTGTATTATAAGGACTATGTGGAAAAATCATACAAAGAGGGAAAGACAGTAGGAAGATTTGACGAAGCAATCCTGCCGCAGGAACTTCTTTTAAAGGCAAAAGAGAACGCTGACGTAGCAATTATCACAATAAATCGTTTTTCCGGCGAAGGATGGGACAGAAAAAACGATGGTGAGGATACATATTTTGAACTAAGCAAGAACGAAAAAGATATGGTTTCGGCAGTGTGTGAAAACTTCGAAAATGTGATAGTTCTTTTGAATACCGGAGCGATGATGGAAACATCATGGTTTGCAGATAACGATAAAATAAAGGGCGCAGTAATGATATGGCAAGGCGGTATGGAAGGTGGACTTGCGGCGGCAGATATCCTTGTTGGAGAAGTTAATCCTTCCGGAAGGCTGGTGGATACCTGTGCTAAGTCTTTTGAAGATTATCCTTCGTCTGCAGGCTTCCACGAATCAGATGATTACGTTAAATACACAGAGGATATTTTCGTGGGGTACAGATATTTCGAAACTATCCCAGGCGCAAAGGAAAAGGTTGTTTACCCGTTCGGTTACGGACTTTCATACACAGATTTTGATATAAAAAATATAACCGGTACTATTTCCGGAGAGAAGATAGTTGTATCTTGCGTAGTGAAGAATACAGGATGCTGTTCGGGAAAAGAGGTAGTGCAGGTTTATTTTGGAGCGCCTTGCGGAAAAATCACAAAAGCAAGCCGAGAGCTTTGCGCCTTTGCAAAAACAAAAACTCTGTTGCCTGGCGAGGAAGAAACCTTGGTCATGAATTTTGATATTTGCGACATGGCATCCTATGATGATACAGGTGCAGTATGCAAATCTGCTTATGTAATGGAGGCAGGTGAGTACAAAATTTATGTAGGCAAAAACGTTCGTGATGCAGTAGAAATTGGTTTTAAATACATTCTGGACGATGCAAAAATCTGCAGTCAGCATACAGAATATTGTCCGCCAAGAAACCTTGGCAAGCGACTTACAGCAACGGGAGAATACATAGAGGTTGCTGATAGGGAGTATTCACCAAAGGTTTTTGAGTGTGACTATGTATGTGAGGAAAAGATACCCGATAAAGATAAAAAGAAGCTTATAGATGTTGTAGAGGGAAGAGTTTCCTTGGATGATTTTTTGGCACAGCTTACCGACGATCAGCTTCTAAAGCTTACTGTGGGAGTTCCAAACAGAGGTGTGGCTAACACAGGCGGTATGGGAGGCATCAGCGAGTATGGTATTCCTGCGCCCATGACGGTTGACGGTCCTGCGGGAGTGAGAATTTTCAGCTACGATACCATATACCTAAATACCACCGCATTTCCGGTGGCAACAATGCTTGCTTGTACATGGAATCCTGATATTTTGTATCAGGTTGGTGTGGCAGGAGCTTTGGAATGTAAGGAGAACAACCTGTCGATGTGGCTGACACCGGGGCTTAATATCCACAGAAGTCCTCTTTGCGGACGAAATTTTGAGTACTATTCCGAAGATCCTTTCATTTCAGGAAAAATGGCAGCGGCTATGGTAGCAGGTATCCAATCTCAAAATATAGTAGCGACACCAAAGCATTTTGCCTGCAATAATAAGGAAACCAACCGTGAAGAATCTGATTCTATCGTATCAGAAAGAGCACTTCGCGAAATCTACCTTAAGGGATTTGAAATATGCGTAAAGGAATCAAAGCCAAAGCTGATGATGACCTCGTATAACGTACTAAACAGTATCCATACCTCGGAAAATGCCGAGCTTATCACAGGTATTCTGCGCAGAGAATGGGGCTATGAAGGACTTATTACCACAGACTGGGATAATACCGCAAACCGAAATGCTGAGGTAAAAGCGGGTAATGATATTCGTATGTCAAACATTATA
>SVKH01000102.1 GCA_015068545.1 Oscillospiraceae bacterium | reverse complement strand
CACAACAGCCACGCGTACACTGGAAACTGTGGGTGCCAAAAATCCTGTACTAAAAGAAGAAACCGGTTGGACAGACATATTTATCTACCCAGGTAAGGAATTCCATGTGATAGATGCTCTGATTACTAATTTCCATTTGCCGGAATCCACTTTAATCATGCTAGTTAGTGCTCTTGCAGGCAGAGAAAACGTCCTAGCAGCTTACGAAGAAGCTGTAAAGGAAAAATACAGATTCTTCAGCTTTGGCGATGCAATGTTCATTCAATGATTTTATCAAAGTAATAAGGAAATGTGAAAAACTACTGATAAAACGTAAACATTAATGATGCGATGTTTATAGGTGAAAAAATGTCCGAAACTGTTAAATTGAATTTATTTGCGCTGTTTGCCTTGATTGGACTTACACTATTCATTGTAGGTGTATTTAATGTTAAAGCAACAGTAACTACTATACAACTGTGGATTCACGAAAAAGAAGAAATATTTCTCACCGATGGCGAAACACGAATCCTTACCGCTATAATTGGTATGTTATTCGTTGCTATTCCTGGATTTATATTCCTTGATATTCCTCGCATTATGTATTTGTTATTAGGACATATTGCAGGCGCTGTTCTTGTATGGGCCGGAATAGTAAAAAATAATATTATTCTTACATTAATGTATATTCTCCCGACAAGAAGATTATGGGATTTTAAGTATGATGGCATAACAAGACGCGTTATAGTAGTTATTTTCGGTGTAATTTTATTGTGTTTTTCAATATCGGAGCTTTTTAAAATACTCATAAACTAGGAGATAAATTATGTTTAAAATATTACACACTAACGGCTTAGCCCGTCGAGGTGAATTTACTACCGTCCACGGTACGGTACAAACACCGGTTTTTCAAAACGTAGGAACTCTTGCCGCTATTAAGGGCGGTCTTTCCTGCGATGACCTTAGAGAAATCGGATGCCAGATAGAACTTTCCAACACATACCACCTGCATCTAAGACCGGGTGACAAGGTTATACATGACCTTGGCGGACTTCACAAATTTATGAATTGGGATAGACCAATCCTGACTGACAGTGGCGGATTTCAGGTATTTTCCCTTGCAAAGCTTCGTAAAATAACCGAAGAAGGCGTTAATTTCAACTCACACATTGATGGTCACCGCATCTTTATGGGGCCTGAGGAAAGCATGCAAATACAGTCTAACCTTGCTTCTACCATCGCTATGGCTTTTGATGAATGTGTAGAAAATCCTGCACCATATGAATATGTAAAAAAATCCTGTGAAAGGACTTTCAGGTGGCTGGAACGTTGTAAGGCGGAAATGGAAAGACTGAACAAGCTAGATACAACAATCAACAAAAATCAGCTCCTTTTCGGCATAAATCAAGGCGGAATTTTTGATGACCTTAGAATATGGCACATGAAGGAAATAGCCAAGCTTGACCTTCCCGGTTATGCAATCGGCGGATTGGCAGTTGGTGAAACTCACGAAGAAATGTACCACATATTGGACATGGTTCTTCCTCATGCACCCGAAAACAAACCACGATATCTAATGGGAGTTGGAACACCGTCGAATATTATTGAAGGCGTTGCAAGAGGTATAGATTTCTTCGACTGTGTAATGCCTTCCAGAAATGCACGACACGCATTCATTTTCACACGCCATGGTACAATGAATCTATTAAACCAATGCTACGAACGTGATATGCGGCCAATAGATGAGGAATGCTCCTGCCCTGTGTGCCAGAAGTATTCCAGAGCATATATCAGGCACCTATTTAAGGCAAAGGAAATACTCGGAATGCGTCTTGCGGTAATGCACAATCTATACTTTTATAATGAATTGATGGCACGCATTCGCACAGCAATAGAAGAGGATAGATTTGAAGAATTCCGAAAAGAGAATTCACCAAAACTTGACAAGAGAATATGACGTATAAAAATCACCCTGCTATCATATAGTTAATGGGGTGATTTTTTTGAAAAAAATAGTTTTCTACATTATATTTATATTGATTTTAACGCTGTTTCCACCTATTTTTATATATGTGAAATATGGTAAATATAAAGAACCTGCGCCGGAGAATGAAGAAATCATCTCGGTTTATCTGCACACAGAGGACAAGGTTGTAAATATGAACAAAAGTCAGTATTTAAAAGAGGTTGTATCTGCTGAGATGCCGGCAGATTTCCATATAGAAGCGTTAAAGGCTCAGGCAGTTGCAGCCAGAAGCTATCTGGATTCCCGAAGAAACGCATATAAAACTTCCGGTGCGCCGGAAGAACACAAAGGCGCAGATGTATGCACAAATCCGTCTCATTGCAAGGCATGGATATCTCAAGAGAAACGCATGGAGATATGGAAAGAATCTGCAAATGAAAATTGGGCAAAAATTTCTGCAGCAGTTGAGGAAACTGCTGGTCAGATAATCACCTATAACGACGAAGTTATCTCTGCAGTTTTCCACTCCACATCATCAGGAAAAACTGAAAACTCGAAAGATGTATGGGGCGGAGAAAGGCCTTATCTTGTAAGTGTGGAAAGTCCGGGAGATATGTATTCCCCAAAATATAAATCCGAAAAAACAGTATCTATTGAAGAATTTAAAAAGACAGTTTCCGAAAATATCGCCAATGTTGATTTTACCCGCGAACTAGTTGGAGAAATAACCCGAAGCGAAGCCGGTGGCATAATATCGGTATCTGTCGGTGGAGTTTCCATATCCGGCACGCAGCTGAGGAATCTTTTTGATCTTCGTTCAGCAAATATTCAAATAAAAATCGAAGGTGACCTTATTCGCTTTGACGTTACGGGTTACGGGCATGGAGTTGGAATGAGCCAATATGGCGCAAACTATCTTGCAAATGAAGGCAAAAGCTACATAGATATTTTAAAGACGTATTACAGCAATGTAGAAGTAAAATGACTATTACATTTTTTTACAGAATAATTAAAAAAAAACTTATAGTTATATTTTTATCTTTTTCAAATACTATAATCGTAATCAACAAAATGGCTTCTTAAATCCTCTCCTTGCCCCTGCCCAGTAATATTAAAATAGTTTTCCACGCAGAATGCTTTAATTGCAGCACATAATAATTTTCTATAAATCAAATTTTTGTTGTTGAATTTTACTTAAAATTATGATACAATAATTACAACAGATAAAAAGGAGGTTTTTGTATGCCAAATATCAGACCTGTTTCGGATTTAAGAAATTACGCAGAGGTATTAAAAGAAATTTCATATGACGAGCCGGTATTTCTTACAAAGAATGGCAGAGGTCGTTATGCCATTGTTGATATGGAAGAATACGAAAAAACAAGAGCAATCATTAAACTTATGGGTAAACTTGCCGAAGCTGAAAAATCAGCAAAAGAAAACGGATGGTTATCAAATGACGATGTAAAAGCTGCTTTGGGAGTATAATGATGAAAATACGAGTTACCCCTACCGCCTTAAATGACCTAAAAGAAATCAAGTCTTATATCGAAAACGATTTGTCAAATCCCATTGCGGCAAACAATGTTATTAAACGTATCATTGAAGATTATAGCCGTTTGGAAATTTCTCCCCATATGGGACCGTCATTATCTACCAAGGTGCCTTTTGATACAGATTACCGCTTTATCGTCAGCGGAAATTATCTTGTATTCTACAAAGCCGATGATGAATATGTTTCTATCTATCGAGTACTGTATGGGCAAAGAGATTATCTTAAAATTATTTTTGATGACATTGAATTAAACGACGAAGAATAAACGAACACCATCAAGGAGTGTAGAATTTTTCTGATGATGTTTTTACACTATAACTTTTCATTACAGCAATGTAGAAGTAAAATGACTATTACATTTTTTTACAAAATAATTGGAAAAAACTTATAGTTATATTTTTTTCTCTTTTTCACAAAATATGATTGTAGCCGATGACAAAGGCTACTTGATATAGATTTAGAAATTGTAAAATTTCAAAAATGGAGGAGAAAAAAAATGAGCAGATCAAGAATCAACGTACCAGAAGCTAAGCAAGCTATGGAAAATTTCAAGATGGAAGCTGCAAACGAAGTAGGCGTGAACCTAAAGCAAGGTTACAATGGTGACCTTACAGCAAGACAGGCAGGTTCTATCGGCGGTCAAATGGTTAAAAAGATGATCGAAGATTACGAAAATAAGATTAAATAATGATGCGCGTATATACGATATTCTCCTTAGCAAAGGAAAATACTCCTTTAAAAAACGGAAGAATCTATTTTTTTCCGCCTCTTGACGGAACGTTTGGAGGACTTGGGACAATATCAGCACTTATCCCGATTATTTTCGTAGAAGAGGATTAATAAATCCTTATACCAAAAAAGCAGATATTCTTGGAATCAACCAAAAATATCTGCTTTTTATTGTGAAACAGAAAATTGCTACGGCAAGGACAAGCCGCATAGGCAAGTTTATAGCTCTACCTACATACTCAAAGTGCACCACATGTGCCTCATTATCCCAAGCTTGTACATGCCGAGCCTTTTAAGATCTTAATAATTCTCTTTTCTTACTTCAAAAAAGCTTTGTGGATGTGCGCAAGTAGGACAGATTTCTGGCGCCTTCTTACCCATTACAAGATGTCCGCAGTTACGGCATTCCCACATAGTTTCTTCACTCTTTTCAAATACCTTGTTCATTTCCACATTTGAAAGAAGTGCACGGTATCTCTCTTCGTGAGACTTTTCAATCTTAGCAACAAGCTTGAATCTTTCTGCTAGTTCTGTAAAGCCTTCTTCCTCAGCATCCTTTGCAAAACGTGCATACATATCTGTCCATTCATAGTTTTCGCCTTCTGCTGCGTGCAAAAGATTTGTCTTTGTATCACTTAGCTCTCCAAGAGCCTTGAACCACAACTTTGCGTGTTCCTTTTCGTTATTTGCTGTTTCTTCAAAGATAGCGGCAATTTGCTGATATCCTTCTTTTTTTGCGACAGAGGCAAAGTATGTGTACTTATTTCTTGCCACACTCTCGCCTGCCAAAGCCTCTATCAAGTTTTTTTCTGTCTTTGAACCTTTCAATTCCATAATTATTCCTCCTTATAGGTTATTTATCTTATCCGACAATCCCACAAGCCAATCACCTGCGAAAAGTTCTATCATTCCTTTATCGCAAGCTGCTGCAAGTTTAGAATCAATCGGTATTTTAGATACAGAATCAATAGCGTAACGTTCTGCCAGCTCATCTATCTTGCTTTCGCCGAAAATGCTATGTTTTTTTCCGCAATCCGGACACTGGAAATATGACATATTTTCCACAATGCCAAGGACAGGAATATTCATAAGTTTTGCCATATTTACGGCCTTTTCTACAATCATACCAACCAATTCCTGAGGTGATGCAACCACAACTATACCGTCAAGCGGCAGTGATTGGAAAACTGTAAGAGG
>SVKH01000101.1 GCA_015068545.1 Oscillospiraceae bacterium | reverse complement strand
CTTTATCAGTATACCATCCCTTGAATTCGTAACCTTCCTTAGTAGGCTCTGATGGTTCTTCAACAGCTACTCCTCTTCTTACACTCTTGTTTGAGATTGAGCTTCCGCCGTTTGTTTCAAACTTAACGTTACATGATGGAAGTCCGTCTGTACCGCCTCTGTTTGTTCTGATTGTATATGTTTCTGTCAAAACATCACTGTCTGTATATCCTGTCTTTACTGCGATTGCCTTAAGCACTGCAGAGGCAGAAATCCTTATAGCACCTGTGTATAGTGCGCTTGATGTTGAAGGTGTGCTACCGTCTAAAGTATAGTATATAGCAGCATCTGCAGGATCAGCTGTCAATACAACATTCTGCACCCCTCTGTATACTCCGCCCACTAGGGAAGCTGTTACGGATGCAACCTGCTCATCGGAATCGCTTGGTGTTGGGAATAGTTCTTCCATTACCTCATCAGAACTTGCAAGTACTGTTTCGTTTTCTGTTGCACTCCAGCCTTCATCTATTGTGCCGTCACCATCTTCGTCTACATACAAAGCAAAGTCTGCATTTCTGTCTGTTGCAGATGTGTCGATTTGTGTATTTGGAGTAATAGGGACATTCTTAAATTCTCTAAATTCTTCTGAGTCACCCTCTAGGTAAGAAATCTTAAACGCCATTGTTCCGTCGCCTGTACCTGTGATACTGATATCGTAGTCACGGTTGTCTTCAACGCTAAACAGATAGCTGTTTCCGTCAGCAACATCTGAAACTGTTACGCTACCGAAGCTTGTTTGTTGATTATTCTTATCAAGAGTTTCACCATTGTAAGAAACTGCTACCTCTACCGGACATTCGATAGAAATAATAATGCTCTTCTTTGTTACAATGCTATCAGCGATATCCTCGTACGTGAAGATAATATCATCAATATTTGCATTTGTTACTGACCAGAAATATCTTTCTCCTGCCTTATTGAATGATGCAATATATCTCATAAGTGCATAAGCGTCTGAGCTTTGGCTCAAACCGAATCCTAGTGAGTAAATTGTATAATCTCTATTATTAATATATTCTTGAGCTAAATCGTATATTGCTACATCGTACGCATCGAACCAAACCTGATCGCCTTCTGCAACTGTTCTGTAACCTGATGTACCAGTTGTACCTTCGTTTGCCGCACCGTCTGTCATTACTACGATAGCCTTTTTGTCTGCACTACCTGCTTCAAGGATTTCTCCTGCTACTTCAAGACCGCCGCACATATTGGTTACGCCTCTGTCATAAAGTGCATCAATAGCACTCTTTAGAGCATCCTTATCATCAGTCAATTCCATAACAGTTCTAACACTTGTGTCATATGTTACAAGAGCAATCTTTGTGCTATGGCTGTTGTCAAGGATTTGGTCTACAAACATCTTTGAAGCAGTTTTTGTGTTGTTTAGCTTGGAACCGCCCATAGAACCGGATACGTCAAGAACCAATACTATGTCACGAGTTTTTACTGTTGTATCAGGAACATCCGGATCTACAGGAGTTTGTGAAGCATAGCTGGAATTTTCGTATGCGTTGTATACAGCCCATGATTTGCCTGAGTATGCTTTAGCAAAGCCTTCATATGTATAGAATCTTACATAATATTGGTCACTGTCTGCGTTGAATACATACTGCTTATTTTCATTCTTCTTTGCTCCACCCCAGTATTCTGCAATGTAGAAACCTTGCTGGTTGTTCTCTACTGCATCACAAAGATAAATTACAGAGTGTGGTTGGTCGGAGCTTCTCAAGTGCTCGCCCGGTTGTACTTTTCTGGCAATGTAGTTTTTCAGATTGTCCCATGTTTGGGAATCGTTTTTGTCAAGATAAACCTTTTCATCATCCTTCTTTCCCATAGTGCCATATACGGAATATGAGAAGAAGCAAGCATATGACATACATCCTGCGCTGCCCCAACCCCAATCAACAGTTTCGCCTCTGTCTACAACAGAAGAGATGTAGTCATCTGCATTAGATGCAGGCCATGACTTGGAGTTGCCGTTACTGTAATAGTTACGCATTGTTGTGCCGTCTGAAACGATATCTGAGTAATCTGAATTATACATCAGATCCTTAATCGCATCGCTAAGCTCCTGAGAGTACTCAGAAGTAATTGTGTCAAGTATTTTTTGTCCTGTTGCTTGTGGTAATGTATATGTTGCTGCGCTAACTCTGATATTTACAGCAAAAGACATCAACATTGTTAAAGTAACAAGTAGTGAAATAATTCTTTTTTTCATTTTTGTTCGTCCTTTCCTAATTGTTTCCTTTTTTGCTCATCAGGTTTATAAAAGTCTCCGGCACCTCCTTTAGTTTCACGTCTATTCATTTCATACTATGATGAGCTTTGTACATAGTATGAATACTACATTCCATTTTATTATACTGCTTCGTAATAAATAAGTCAATATATGGTAATAAATTTGAAGCTTTTATCTAAAAAGAGACACTAACTTTTGTAAAAATTTTTATATAAAAAGCACCGCAAAAGACATCCATCCATTGCGCTAAGAAAAAACTCACAAGAAAAGCAGCTTCGCTGCACCGCCTACGGCGGAAGGTCGAAGCAATTTTGCTTTTCTTATGCCATGTGCATTTTTTGAAAAGCTAAAGCTTTTCAAAAAAAATTGCACGGCAGTATAATTATTTTTTCTTTATGGGAACGCAGTTTCCTATAAAGAAATAACAGGGTGGATTTTACCCAAAATCCACCCTATATAAGTTCTGAAATTATTTAATTTTCGGAAGGCTTGCTGCTGCAACAGACTGACCTACTCTTCTTGCTTTTTCATCAGGAATATGAAGCTGAACCTTTTTAGCAAGTTCTGGGAATTCTGCGCCGATTACCTCATTTGCCTTATCAAGAAGGATAGAACCACCCTTACCGCTGGTTACTCTGCCCATAATCAAAACGTGCTTGATATCGTAGAACATTGAGTAGTATGCGATAGTGTAGCCGAAGTATGTACCCATAGTTTCGTAAATATCAGCAGCTCTGCTATCTCCTTCTTCCATAAGGCCTTGAACAACCTTAAGCTTTTCTGCAGGAGAAAGACTTTCGTCAAGCTCGATACCTGCCTTTGGAGCAAGTTTAATTACTGCATCCTGAGAGAAGTACTTAACGCCACATCCGTAGTCGCCACTCCACTCGTCTACCATAGCATCCTTATTAAAGTCAACCGGAACGAATGCAAGCTCATTTAGCCATCCTGTGATATTTCCGTCCTTATCAACATATCCTGCTGCTTCGGAAGTACCCATAGCCACACCAAGTACGTTATTATCCTCAAGACTCATTGCGCCTGCCAGCGCTGTAACATCACCGTCATTTGCAACCTCTACCGGAACATCGCCAATTTCCTTAGCAACATCAAGATACATATTCTTAACGTGCTTTTCAAAGTCCTCATCGGAAACCTTAAGGAATAGTGAAGCAACCATTATCTTGTTATCAATATAAACACCGGCTGATGAAACACCGATAGCATCAACTCTTGGCATATGAGAAGCTGCCGTCTTCATTGCGTTTAAGATGCCTTCGTAGTGGTACTTAGGATCGCTCTGAAGCTTAGGGAACCAAACAACTTCCTCTGAGTACACAGTTTCACCGTCAACAACGGCAGAAACCTTTCTGTCACTTCCGCCGGCATCAAATCCGATTCTGCAGCCGTCAAGGTGACGACCTACCGGAGAAGAAACGTCATTTTCCTTTGGAGCATCTGCGACATTTTCTACATAGATTACTTCAAAAGGCTTTTCGTAAACTCTTGCCATAAAGTTGAAGTCAAATTCTCTTGCTCCGCCGATTCTGTAATCATCGGCAATTCTGTCATAAATCACCTTTGAGCCTGCGATATATACCTTGTATCCGCCCTTTGCCCAAAGAAGAGTCTTTATTAGTCTTTCTACAATGCGGTAGTTTTCTTCGTCGTGACCGCTTCCGTCTTTATACACATCCATTTTGTAAACTGCAGTAAGTGAGTTATTTCTCTCTACACAAATTACAACTTCCTGTGAATCTGCATTTGCTACCGCCGCCTTAAAGTCATTGATAACTTTGACCATAGGCATAAATTCAGGTTCAAGTTTAGCTAAAATCATAATTATTCTCCTTTATATCTTATTTCGCCTGCAAGAATTGTCATTCCTACATTAAATTTGTCGTCTGCAATAACGATATCCGCACGTTTTCCGGCTTCAAGTGAGCCAATTTCCTTATCCTCACCCAACGCAACTGCAGGATAAAGCGAAGCACAGTTTACTGCCTCATATACCTCAAGTTGAGAATTTTCGTAAAGGTTTCTCACAGCCTCATTAAGCTTAAGTACGCTGCCTGCGATAGTCCCGTCCGGCATGAGGCACTTGATGCCCTCTTTATGCACCGGCTGACCGCCAAGTGTATAATCTCCGTCCGGCATACCACCGGCTCTGATACAGTCTGTGATAAGGCACAGCTTGTCCTCTTTTATCTTTGCAATAAGTCCGAAAAGGCCTTTGTTTACATGGAAGGTATCTGCGATAAGCTCTGTACTTACATCTCCCGCAAGAGCTGCTCCTACAACACCCGGGCTTCTGTGCGAGAGTGCAGTCATAGCATTAAACAGGTGAGTGGTATGTCCCACACCCTTTTCGATACCTGCCACTGCTTCATCATAGGAAGCATCGGTATGTCCCATGGAGATAAGAACCTTTGTCTCCTTTTTAACCTTCTCTATACAGTCTAATGCGCCGTCCACTTCAGGAGCGACAGTAAACAGCTTTACTATATCGGAATGCTTTTTGATAAAGTCTGCATCCGGGCGAAGAATATGTTCCTCTGCCTGAGCACCCTTTTTCGCAGCATTGATAAATGGGCCTTCGCTGTTAACTCCCAAAATTCTCGCGCCATAGTATTCACCGCTGTTTTTTACGCTTCTTACAGCATCAAATGCAGCTTCGATTTCTGCTTTGGATACAGTCATAGTAGTAGGACACCAAGCAGTAACACCGTTTTTGATGATACCATCTGCCATGGTTTTAACTCCATCAGCATCCCCGTCCGAAACGTCTGCACCAAGGTAGCCGTGGATGTGCATATCCACTAGTCCCGGCAAAACATACTTGCCTTCCGCATCAATCACTTCATAATCCGAAATATTTACTTCATCAAGACCTGCGATTTTTTCGATTTTGTCGCCAAAAATTATCGCCATGCCTTCCTTTACAGCGTCTTTTAAGACTACCTTTCCGTTTATAATACACTTCATATACATATCACTCCTTTTGCGGATAATTCCACTTTTTTTGATATTATCACACAATTTTTCAAAAGGCAACGATTTTTGTAAATAGTATAAAACTTTTTGTGCATTATACAAAAAATAAAAATCCACCCGCATAGCGGGTGGTATTTCATTTTCGGGCATAGCCCTACACTCTACCGGCTACGCACAAGTGCGTTTTTTATTGGCCTGCCAG
>SVKH01000100.1 GCA_015068545.1 Oscillospiraceae bacterium | reverse complement strand
TAATAAAACTGTGTTCCTATGCCGTAGTTATAGCTTTTATCAAAAGCTTTTTCTATGTTCTTTTAATGCTTTTGGTGTCTATCATTATAGGATAAGGAAGCGTATGTGTAATGTGGTTTTTCCTGCTAGCTATAACAGCAGGATATTAAAATATCTGATTAATTCTAGCTTTATGAAAGTGTGCTTGTGAGATAAACCTGCTGATATTTTCGTATAAAATAATCGTGGGCGTGCTTGGCGGATTCTACATCAGGGAATATGCCAAAAACTGTCGGACCGGAGCCACTCATTATACTGCCCATAGCACCAAAAGATAGCATTTTATCTTTAATATGGCTTATATCCGGTACTCTTGCCGAGGTTACAGGTTCCATGATATTTCCCATGGATGCACACAATTTTTCTATATTGCCTGCTTCGATGGCTTCTATTACGGCTCTTGTATCGGGATGCAGTATATTCTTTTCGCTGTCTATTGCCTTGTATATTTCACCGGTGGAGATTCCCTCGTATGGTTTTACTAAAAGAACTGGAACCTTTTTTAGTGGTGCTATTTCGGTGATAACCTCGCCTATACCTTTTGCCAGCTTTGTACCGCCCATTATGCAGTACGGAACATCTGCACCAAGCTCCAATCCGATACTCAAAAGCTCGTTATCGGTTAGCTTTGCATTGTACAAAAGGTTGAGAGCACAAAGCACAGCTGCGGCATTTCCGCTACCGCCGGCAAGTCCTGCCGATACCGGAATGTTTTTATGAATAAGTATTTTTGCTCCGCCTTTTATTCCTGTTTTTTCAAAAAAGACTTCTGCCGCTTTGAATGCAATATTTCTGTTGTCATTTGGCAAAAAGGAGCAGTTTGTTTTAATCTGAATATCGTACTTTTGCCTGTCCACTATTATAAGGTCGAAAAGAGTAAGAGACTGCATAACCATCTCTACTTCGTGATAGCCGTTTTCCAGTTTCCCAAGAACGTCTAAAGACAGATTGATCTTTGCATAAGACTTTGCTATTGCTCTCCTGCCTGTTATTATAATGTCGTTGTATAGCATATACTTCACTTCCTAAATTGCTGTGTGGGATGTATCCACTACTGATTTTATCACATCACTAGTGACTGTATCGTCGCATGGTGATTTCGTAAGATAGGCAAGATACTCAATATTTCCCTCAGGACCTTTTATAGGGGAATAGGAAAGACCTGCAACGTGGAATTTGATGCTTCTTGCAAAATCCAGAACACTTTCACACACGTCGTAATGAACCTTGATATCACGAACAACGCCTTTTTTGCCAACCTGCTCTCTGCCTGCTTCAAACTGAGGTTTAATAAGAGCTACCAGTTCACCATTATCAGCTAGCAGTTCGTATGCAACTGGCAAAACAAGCTTTAGCGATATAAAGGAAACATCTATCGACGCAAAATCTATCTGGGTACCAATGTCCTCAGGCTTTACATAACGTATATTTGTTCGTTCCATATTTACTACACGTTCATCCTGACGAAGCTTCCAGGCAAACTGCCCATAACCTACATCAACTGCAAACACCTTTTTTGCTCCGTTTTGAAGCATACAGTCGGTAAAGCCACCTGTGGATGCGCCTATATCCATAGTGGTTTTTCCTGATAACGATATAGGGAACTCCTTCATTGCCTTTTCAAGTTTAAGTCCTCCACGGCTTACATATTTTAGAGTTTCTCCGCGGATTTCCGGAGTTTTGGTGATGTCGATGTTTTGTCCTGCCTTATCACATTTTTGATTATCTATGTAGACTTGCCCTGCCATAATCATAGCCTTTGCTTTTTCTCTGCTTTCGGCAAGTCCTTTTTCTACCATCAATATATCAAGTCGCTGTTTTTCAGCCATTTAGTTTATCCTCTATTCTTTGTATTATAGAATCTGTATCCATTTTGTACAGCTTATCAAGCTGAGCGCAAGTACCGTGGGTAATTGGCTCATTTGGAAATGCACAAGGTAAATATGGCGATGCTATACCGTGTTCCAGTAGAACATTTCCTATGATTTGTCCCATACCACCGGTCTTTACCGAATCCTCTATGGTTACAATCAGTTTTTTTCCTCTTGCAATATCTAAAAGTGAAGCCTCATCAAATGGGAAGACTGTGGGCATATTCAAAAGTGTTGCACCTAGCTTTTCTGCCACTTCACTTGCGGTTTTCATCATTCTGCCTGATGAGATTATAAGAAGATCCGAGCCTTCCTTTTCCACACGGATTTTGTACGGTTCAAACTTATACTTTGAGATATACTGCGTGTTGCCACGGGGATATCTAATGGTTATTGGGCCATTATGCTTGTTTACGGCATAGTCCATCATTTCCTCTAGTTCGGAAAAACTGGAAGGAGAAAGTATGGTCATGTTTGGCATATGTGAAAGATAAGCTATGTCAAACATTCCCTGATGAGTTTCACCGTCTTGTCCTACTATTCCTGCTCGGTCTGCACATAGCACAACGTGAAGATTCTGAAGGCATACATCATGCAGAATCTGGTCATATGCTCTTTGCAAAAAGGTGGAGTATATAGGTACAACTGGAATGAATCCGCCTATTGCCAGACCTGCCGCCATGGTAACAGCGTGCTCTTCGCATATGCCAACGTCAAAGTATCTTTTAGGGAACTTAGTGGAAAAGTCTAATAATCCTGTGCCAAGAGGCATTGCACCTGTGATGGCAACTATCTTTTCGTTTTCTTCGGCAAGTTTTAAAAGGGCATCGCCAAATACTTTTGAGTAGTCTGTGCTATTTCCACCGGAACCTGATGAGATACCGTGGTAAAGCTGCGGATTTTCCTCCGCAGGAGCATAACCTTTGCCCTTTTTCGTATGAATATGAATGAAGTAGGACTTTTCCGAAAGCTTTGCTCTTTCCAGTACAGACTTTAAATCTTCTATATTATGTCCGTCCACAGGGCCAACATATTTAAGTCCAAGATTATCGAATAGTGTGTTTGGAAGCACTTTCTTTCGGAAAGCGTTTTTTGCCTTCTTTGCGGTAGATGTGGCTACATCCGCGCCAACCGGTAATTTTGATAACAATTCCACTATGGCATCTTTAGACTTGTAGTATTCCGGTTTGTACCGTAGTTGTTGCAGGTATTTGGAAAGAGCACCCACGTTTTGTGAGATACTCATTTCGTTGTCGTTCAAAATAAAAATCACCTTGGAATCGGAGTGACCTGCATTATTTAAGGCTTCAAAAATCATACCGCCTGTAAGAGCTCCGTCGCCGAATACTGACACTACATTGTAGTTTTCGCCGGATAAATCTCTTGCATGAGCAAGTCCAAGCGCTGCAGATGCAGATGTGGAGGAGTGACCTGTGTTAAAGGCATCATATTCGCTTTCCGATGTTTTTGGAAAGCCGGATATTCCACCAAATTGGCGAAGGGTAGAAAACTCTCCGGCTCTGCCGGTTAGTAGCTTGTGTACATAGGATTGGTGACCTACGTCCCAGATTATTCGGTCTTTTTTAAAGTCAAAGACGCTGTGCATAGCAAGGGTGAGTTCCACTACTCCTAAGTTTGAGGCAAGGTGTCCTCCTGTTTTTGAAACGGACTTTATTAAAAACTTACGTATCTGGTATGCTAATTCTCTTAGCTCACCATTTGACATCCCCTTGATAAATTCGGGAGATGATATATCTTCAATTAACATTTTGAAAAAACCTTCGTTTCGTTAAATTCTTACTCATATAATATCACAAAAGTCTTGGTATGTAAAGAAAATAGTTTGTGCCTATGAAAAAATGATGAATTATATACAAAAAATCCGTCTTCTGGTGAGAGGACGGATTTCTGTAGGGTGTGTCGCAGCATTTAAACGAAGTGCACAAAATAAAAAAGTGCACCAGCAAGAGCCGATGCACGAAAAATGCACAACTCCGTTTGCTGCGACACAGTTTTCAACCTAAATGATAGTATGAAAAAGAGATGGCATTTTTACCGAAAAGTAAAAACGCATACCTGTTCAAAAAAGAATTATATTAAATTGCGTGACGCAGTAATCTTATCATATTTGCACTTTTATGTCCATGATTGATGTAAAAATCATTACTGTTTAAATAATTTTCTTACTTCGCCTGCTAAGTAGAGTGAACCGCAGACGCAGACTATTTTGTCACTTCCTGCCAGGGAAAGAGCTGTTTCTACTGCGGATTTTGGATTTTCACATACTGTTGCATCAGGGAAGAGATTAGCTAAGTCCTTTGCCTTAACGCATCTGGGCGTATCAAGCTGAGTTGTGATGACGGACTGGGCAAATTCACTCAGCATCATAGCGGATTCCTCTATGTTTTTGTCCTCCATCATTGCAACAACAAAAATCACCTTTTTGCCCAGAGCTTTCAGGGAAGATACCAGTGCGGATATTCCGTCAGGGTTGTGCCCTCCGTCAATAATAAGATTTTCGCGTAGAAATTCAAATCGAGCAGGCCATTTTGTATTTTCAAGACCTTTGGATATAGTTTCATCGTCTATTCCAAGAGTTTTCGCAAGTTCTACGCATATTCCTGCGTTTTCCTTTTGAAATTCGCCCATAAGTGAGGTCTTAAGCTCGGTTTTAGGGCACACCGTAAGGGAACAAGAACGTATCTTAGCAGTTTTTGTGATGACCGAAAGAGCCTTTTCGGATTGACTTTCGCAAGTGAAAACAGGTACGCCGCCTTTTATAATTCCGCATTTTTCCTCTGCAACTTTCTCTATGGTATCGCCTAGCCACTGAGTGTGGTCAAGTCCGATTTTCGTTATAACAGTTGCTTTTGCTGTCTTGATGACATTAGTTGCATCAAGCTTGCCGCCCATGCCTACTTCCAGTACAACAATATCGCAGTTTTTTTCCGCAAAGTACAAAAAAGCCATGGCGGTAATCTGTGCAAAGACAGATATTTCGAGGGAAAGATTCTCCAGAGCTTCTTTAACAGTTGTGGCTATTTTGGCAAGGTTTTCATCATTTATATTTTCGCCATTTATCTGTATTCTCTCGTTAAATTCCTCTATAAAAGGCGAGGTAAAAAGTCCGGTTTTATATCCGGCTTTTTCTAATATTGAGGCTGTCATTGCAGAAACTGAGCCTTTGCCATTGGTGCCTGCTATATGGATGAAGGACAACTTGTCCTGAGGGTTGCCAAGAGCATCCAGCAGCTTTATAAGATCGTCATTTCCCAGTATTTTGGAAAACTTGGGAGTATCGTTAATGTATTTTAATGTTTCCTGATAGTTCATAGAGTTTATCCTTAAAATTTAATAAATGTAAACCGCACCCAGAGCTAATATGGTAATCAAGTTTTATAGCCACACGCATCCGGTTGTGGTTCTTGTATAAATCAGCATTAAAAAGAGGAAAAATATCTGAATTAAAACGATATCTTTCCTCCTTTATTAGTCTATTTACTTTTGCGGTAAGGACTGATGGGTGTTTTTTAATTACAGGTTTTCAAGTCCCTTAATGCTTTCCAAAACTTTTTCAAGCATTTCTTTATATTTTTCGCCCTTTGCCTTTTCCTCGTCAATAACCTTTTGAGGAGCTTTTGCTACAAAGCCTTCGTTAGAAAGC
>SVKH01000099.1 GCA_015068545.1 Oscillospiraceae bacterium | reverse complement strand
CGTACCATAGAAGTTGCAAATTACATAATTGAAAATAAATCTACTGTTCGTGCGGCAGCGAAACATTTTAATATCTCTAAAAGCACGATTCATAAAGACATAACCGAAAGGCTTGCAGAAGTGAACCCAACACTCGCCAAGGAAGTACATCGGATCCTTGACATTAACAAGGCAGAGCGACACATCCGCGGCGGTATGGCAACTAAGGAAAAATACAGAAAAATAGCAAACAGCAAAGTCTGAAGCGTTTATGCCCAGCCTGAGCAGAAAATACGGCAAAATAAAAAGGATATAATCCCTTTTTAACCGATGTTTCCGATTATTAAGAGATTATATCTTTTTTTTATTTATTTTCTAATTGTCCAAGGCTCATTGCCTTTAAGTATGCGTTGATAAATCCGGTTATGTCACCATCCATAACAGCTCCAATATTTCCCATTTCAAAGCCTGTTCTGTGGTCTTTTACAAGGTTATACGGATGGAATACATAGGACCTTATCTGGCTTCCCCATGCAATTTCCTTTTGTACACCCTTTATATCCTCTATTTTTTCCTTTTGCTGCTGTTCTGCCAATTCCGCAAGCTTCGCCTTAAGCATCTTCATAGCATAGTCCTTATTCTGGTGCTGTGAACGCTGAGTTTGGCACGCTGTAACTATACCTGTTGGGATGTGAGTGATTCGTACAGCAGAGTCAGTTTTATTAACGTGCTGACCGCCTGCTCCTGATGAACGGTAGGTGTCTATTTTAAGGTCTTCCGGTCGGATGTTTATTTCTATTTCATCGTCAATTTCTGGCATAACTTCTATGGATGCAAAGGATGTATGACGTCTGCCAGATGCGTCAAAAGGCGAGATTCTTACCAATCGGTGGATGCCCTTTTCTGCCTTTAAGTATCCATAAGCATTAAGTCCGTTTATAGATATTGTAGCGCTTTTAATACCTGCATCGTCGCCCGGCAGAATATCGATTGTTTCGGTTGTGTATCCGTTTTTCTGGGCATACATCTGATACATTCTTAGCAGCATCTGTACCCAGTCCTGAGACTCTGTTCCGCCTGCACCGGAATGGAAAGTCATAATCGCATTACATCTGTCGTAATTTCCTGATAAAAGAGTTTCCAGTGTCATTTTTTCCACAGTCGCAGTTATTTCATCCACTGCCACCTTTACCTCATCCAACATGGATTCGTCATTTTCCTCGTTGGCAAGGTCAATCAAAACAAGCCCATCCTCCCAAGATTGTTTCAGCCTTTTGTAGGCGTCAACCTTGTCCTTTAGCTGTTTGGTCTGTTGCAGAACTTTTTGAGAATTTTCCATATCATCCCAAAAATCCTGAGCCGATGCCTGCTTTTCCAAATCCTCAATCTTCGCCAGCTTGCCCTTTATATCCAACGAGATTTCCAGATCGTTTATTCTCTGCTCCAAAGCCTGCAAGTCCAATCTATACTGTTCGTACTCTAACATTTTTACAGTCCTTTCAATATTTCTACAAAAGAAATGCCCGAAAATGGGCATTTCTTAAATTTTTAAATTATTTTCCACAGCAGTGCTTATACTTTTTGCCTGATCCGCAAGGACATGGATCGTTTCTGCCAGGAGTTTTCTTAACAGATACTCCGCGTTTTTGCAAGCTTCCATCTCCTGCTGTTTCGATAGGCTTTGCCACCTGCACACGCTTTATCTCAACCTGTGGACGTGGTTTTACTGCAAGTACATATCTTACAGTATCACGCTTGATAGATTCCAGCATTCCGTCATATAGGTCACTTCCCACCGTTCTGTACTCTTGTACAGGGTCATGCTGACCGTAAGCACGAAGACCTATCTCTCGCTTTACATGCTCCATTTCGTCCAAGTGATCCATCCACAATGTATCTACCACTCGAAGCATCATTACGCGCTCAATTTCACGCATATTTTCGCCAAACAGCTCGCATTGCTCCTCGTATCTCTTGTGGGCAATATCCAAAAGCTTTTCGCGCATATCTTCCTTGGAGATTGATTCAAGCTCTTCGCGAGTTATTTCAAATTCTCCTGCTGCCATCAAGTATTGATTAGCAAACTCGGTAAGTGCCTTTATATTCCATTCTTCCGGTATCTCGGTAATTCCAATATAATCATCAAGAGCAGAATCTATGATGGATTCTATCATAGACTGAATTGTGGAAGAGATGTCTTCTCCATCTAAAACCCTTTGTCTTTGTACATAAATCATCTTTCTTTGCTCATTCATTACCTCGTCATATTGAAGCACATGACGACGTGCGTCGAAGTGTCTGCCTTCTATATTCTTTTGAGCATTTTCAATTGATTTATTCAAGATGCCTGCCTCTATAGGCTCATCCTCTGCGATACCAAGGTTAGCTACCATATTCTTAACTTTGTCTGAGCCAAAAATACGCATAAGGTCATCTTCCAATGATAGATAGAACTTAGATGCACCAGGGTCTCCCTGACGACCTGCACGACCTCTTAACTGATTATCGATACGTCTAGATTCGTGACGCTCGGTACCTATAATAAATAGACCGCCAAGATTTCTTACCTCTTCCTGTTCATCATGAAGCTCTGCCTTAAACTTCTCGTTAAGCTCTCGATATGTTTGTCTTGCTTCTAAAATCTCTGCATCATCTGTCTCTGCAAAGCCTGTTGCTTCTGTCATCAACATATCTATTCTGTCGTCATTCATTTCCTCGTCTTCTGCCTTTTTCGCAATAAGACGCTTTTTAAGCTCATGCTTCGCCATGTACTCAGCATTACCGCCAAGGATAATGTCGGTACCACGACCTGCCATGTTTGTAGCAATAGTAACCGCACCCTTTTTACCGGCTTGAGCAACTATTTCCGCTTCCTTTGCGTGATATTTCGCGTTCAAAACTTCATGCTTTATTCCTTCGCGCTTTAATAGTGCGGACAGAATTTCGGACTTGTCTACATTTACAGTACCAACCAAAACCGGTTGTCCCGTTGCATTACATTCTTTGATTTTGCGGATAATTGCCATATACTTTCCGCGCTCGGTACGATACACACTGTCATGCTCGTCTATACGGGCTACCGGCTTGTTTGTCGGAACCTCTACGCAGTCAAGACGGTATGTTTGCTGAAATTCTTCCTCTTCTGTAAGAGCTGTACCGGTCATACCGGAAAGCTTTTTGTACAAACGGAAATAGTTTTGGAAAGTAATTGTCGCCAAAGTTTTGGACTCGTTTTCTACCTTTACGCCTTCCTTTGCCTCAATAGCCTGATGAAGACCGTCAGAATAACGTCTGCCCGGCATGATTCTTCCTGTAAACTCGTCAACAATCATTACCTCATCATTTTGTACAACGTATTGCTTATCTCTATGCATTACACCGTTTGCCTGCAGCGCCTGAGTCACATGGTGCTGAATTTTCATATTATCAGGATCTGCTAAGTTTTCTATACCGAAGTATTGCTCAGCTTTCTTTATACCTCTTTGGGTTAATGTCGCTGTTTTTGCCTTTTCGTCTACGATGTAATCGCAATTTTCCTCATCGCTTAGTACCTTGGTGTCTTCCTCGGTTACAACCTTTTTTGACATCCCCTTAACTAGCTTGTCCGCTACCATATAAAGGTCTGTGGCAGCATCACCCATACCGGAAATAATAAGCGGAGTTCTTGCTTCGTCTATAAGGATAGAGTCGACTTCGTCCACAACAGCATAGTTATGACCGCGCTGAACTTGCTGTTCCTTATATGTCACCATGTTGTCACGAAGATAGTCAAAGCCCATTTCGTTATTTGTTCCGTAGGTTATGTCTGCAGCATATGCAGCACGTCTTTGGTCGTTGGTAAGATCGTGAATGATAAGTCCCACAGATACTCCCAGGAACTTGTATACCTTTCCCATCCATTCCGAGTCACGTTTTGCAAGATAATCGTTAACTGTAACGATATGTACGCCGTTACCTGTTAGCGAATTTAGATATGCCGGAAGAGTGGAAACCAAGGTTTTTCCTTCACCTGTCTTCATTTCTGCAATTCTGCCTTGATGAAGGATAACTCCACCTATTACCTGAACATAGAAGTGCTTCATTCCTAAAACTCTCCAAGAAGCTTCACGCATTACTGCAAAAGCCTCAGGAAGCAGGTCATCAAGAGTCGCTCCATCTGCAAGTCTTTTTTTGAATTCACCGGTTTTTGCCTTGAGTTCACTGTCAGACAAAGCTGCCATCTCTTCCTCCAGTGCCATTACTTTATCTGCTATCGGCTTAACCCTTTTCAGCTCACGCTGAGAATATGTGCCGAACAGTTTATCAAATAGTCCCATTTTTTCACCTCAGATTATTTATTTAATGCACATTTCCGTGCCTATTATACACCTTATTATATAGTATAACACAAACAGATAGAAATTACTATACTTTTTTCTAAAATTTTCTAAATACTTATTAAAAAAATTAAAATAGTGCCTGTTTTTCCGACTTCTCATCAGAAAAGGCACTGGTTATCTTAGGTTATTATATATAATCAGCACAATATTGGCTGTAATTGTCTGCCGGAAAGAGCCATTTCTGCCGAGGCAATAATTTTTGACATATCAGCCACAAGAGAATTAGGCTTTTTCTCAAAATCGTCCTGACCAAATGGTACAAGATAAATATTCTTCATATTCATTAACATTCCGATATTTTTTGCCGAATTGCCCAATCCATCGTTAGTGGATACAGCAACCAACACAGGCTTACGATTTCTCAAATGAGCTTTTGCCGCCATAGTAACCGAGCTGTCGGTTATACCTCCCGCCAGCTTGGCAAGGGTGTTACCTGTGCATGGTGCTATTATCAATAAATCAAGATAGCCTTTTGGTCCGATAGGTTCTGCCTCTTTTACCGATTTTATGATTGGTTTTTGGCACATACTTTCAAGTATTTCCCTAAAGCTTGCGCAAGTTCCGAATCTTGTGTCTGTGCTGTATGCAATCTCACTCATTATCGGATACACATCAGCTCCGCACTTCACCAAATCCTCTAGCTCCTTGATTACTGTGGAAAAGGTACAAAATGAGCCGGTCATGGCAAACCCAATTTTTTTACCCGCTAATTCCATTATTTTGCACCTCCATTTCTGTTAAAATATTCAATATTGTGTCTTTTATAATTTTACCGGAGGTGATAGGCGCTGTTTTTCCCGGAAGAGAAAGTGCCCATATTACATTTTTGCCCAGTTCCTTTGCCGAGGTAAAGTCCACGCCTCCCGGCTTTGATGCAAGATCTATAATCAAAGAATCCTTCCTCATTTCGCTGAGTGCATCCCTGTCTATTACCGTAAATGGGACTGTATTTACTATAATATCGTAGGACTTGATATAAGACGCAATATCCATAGTGTGTATGTACGCGCAGCCTTGTTCCTCTATCCAGGCAAAGTCCTTATGCTTTCGCGCAGATACTGTAACATCCGCACCAAGTGATTTGAATCGGGACGCAAGCATTTTGCCTATCCTACCGTAACCAACAACTAATACCCGACTTCCATAAATAGTTATCGGCATCTCCGTCATGGCTATCTCTATGGCACCCTCTGCCGTAGGTATTGCATTCTTTATAATCAACTCTTCCCTTTTA
>SVKH01000098.1 GCA_015068545.1 Oscillospiraceae bacterium | reverse complement strand
ATTGTTCTTGTTGATGTTTTTTTATTCATAAAAAATTCCTCCTTGCTGTCGCCCCAGTTTGGGTGCAACGCATAAATTATTTATATTAACCCTTTAGGGATAATACACAGAGATTTTTTATTATGTAGGAAATTACTACTTTTATGTTGTAATTTCTAAAATAGCAAAAATGCTACTTTATTCCTATGCCTGCAGCCAAAGCTTTTATCAAAAGCTTTTTTCTTTATAGGAAACTGCGTTCCCGTAAAGCAAAAATAATCATGCTGCTGTGCAATTTTTTTTGAAAAGCTTTAGCTTTTCAAAAATGCACAAGGCATAAGAAAAAGCAAAATTGCTTTGCCTTTCGCCGTAGGCGGTGCAGCGAAGCTGCTTTTTTCATTTGTTTTTATCGTAGATTATTTTAAGCCCCCTTAGGACCAGACTGTCATCTATGGTGATTTCGTGCTTGCAGTTTGGTATAACTGTTCGGCACATACCGCCAGTGGCGTATACAGGGAAGCTGTTTCCGTATTCCTCTGTCATACGGTCTATCATGCCGTCTATCATAGATGCGTTGCCGAAAACCACACCGGACTTCATGCAGTCTACTGTATTTTTGCCAAGTACAGATTTTGGCGCTTCCAGATTGATTTGCGGAAGCTGTGCCGTCCCAGAGGAAAGTGACTTTACTCCCATCAAAACTCCGGGAGCTATCACAGCACCGGAAAATGCTCCGGATTCGTCTATCATAAGTAGCTTAGTAGCAGTGCCCATATCTATTACCAGTGCAGGATATTCGTAAAGGTTTATAGCTGCAACGCAAGCGCAGATAAGGTCTGCTCCAACAGAGGATGGATCGTCACATTTTAGGTTAAGACCGGTTTTAACTCCCGGTTCCACCATAATTGCGTCTATCCCGTAAACTAATCTGAGAGCGGATTTTACAATAGGGTTAAGCGGCGGAACAACCGAGGAAATTACAGCGCCTTGCACATTTTCCGGTAAAATGTTGTGCAAAGACAAAATACTGCGGATTTTACTGGCGTATTCGTCCTCTGTCTTGGAGGCATCGGTGGAAATGCGAATAACAAAATCCAGACTATCACCGTTAAAACCGCCAAAAACTATGTTTGTGTTTCCTATATCAACTGCTAAAACCATATGATTCCCTTCCTTATTATATAAATGCCGGATAGTTTTCTTAAAAACAGTCGTGACTGTTTGTGCTATAAATTTCTATGATCTTGTGGTATTTTACAATTATAATATCTATGTGACTTATTTACACTTTAAGCTAGGGATGTTTGCTTCTGGTAAATTCATCATACATATAGATAGAGGCGGTACTGCCGCACTCAAAAGTATTTCAACAAGAGATTTACTGTTTATAACGAAGATATTATACCACCGGGTTTTTCAAAAATCAACACAAAGAATAAATTTTTTGGGTTATGTCTGTAAATAAGATAGAATTTCCGGCTAAAAAAGGATTTTATGTTATATTTAAAATAATGCAAAATAAAGAAAAAAATATAAAAAAAGTAGTTGCATAATGAATATGCCCGTGGTATAATAACGAATTGGGACAAAATTAAATTTAGAAAGAAGATGAGTTATTATGAATCCGTCAGCAGTAGTTTTTTTCACCCTGTCATGGGCTCTTTTGTCCGGACTGCTCCTTTCCCGACTTGCTAAAAAGATGGAGCTTCCGGCAGTAACGGCATATCTGGTAGCCGGTGTATTGATAGGTCCTTTCCTTTTGGGGAATTTGGGACTTGGTTTTAATCATGTGAGCAATCCGCCGGAGAAGTACTCTATGCTTTGTGACTTGGCTTTGGGATTCATCGCCTTTGCAATAGGTAACGAATTCCGATTGGCTCAGCTTAAGCAAATAGGCAAGCAGGCAACAGTAATCGGTATATTCCAAGCGGTTTTTACTACAATTATTGTAGATATAGCGCTTATCGGTTTGTCATTCATATTGCCGGAGGGTATGTTGCCAATTTCAGCAGCTATCCTTCTTGGCGCGGTAGCAACTGCCACTGCACCTGCGGCAACACTAATGGTGGTACGTCAGTACAAGGCAAAGGGACCGGTTACCGACATTTTGCTGCCGGTAGTTGCTCTTGATGATGCTGTCGGTCTTGTGGTTTTCGCTATCTCCTTTGGAGTTGCATCTGCTATAAATACAGGCACCATAGACGTAATATCTATGATAGTTAACCCGATATTGGAAGTGGTTTTATCAATAGGTCTTGGAGCTTTAATGGGATATCTTTTCACTATGTGTGAAAAATTCTTCCATTCACGTTCAAAGCGTATGGCAGTTTCGGTAACCTTTGTGATGCTCACTGTTGCTATTTCTACCATGCACTTTGAGTTTGGATCTGTACATATAGCATTTTCAAGTCTTTTGGCTTGCATGATGCTGGGTACAGTGTTCTGCAATATCTGTGATTTCTCAGAAGAATTGATGGACAGAGCAGACCGTTGGACAGCTCCGCTTTTAATACTGTTCTTTGTAATAAGTGGTGCGGAACTTAATCTTTCGGTATTTGCAAATTGGCTGTTTGTAGTGATAGGAGTTGCTTATATTGCGTCCAGAACATTAGGTAAATACTATGGTGCAAGAATCAGTGCCAAGATGACAAATTGTGATGAAAACATAGTAAAATATCTGGGAATCACTCTTCTGCCACAGGCCGGAGTAGCCCTTGGTATGGCAAGTCAGGCATTGGAATTTGGCGGTGAGATAGGAAGGCTTGTGCAAAGCATCACTCTATTCTCGGTGCTTGTATATGAGCTTGTAGGACCATACCTTACAAAGATTGCCTTAATTAAAGCCGGCGACATCAAGCCAGAGGGTAAAACAAGTGCAAGGACAAAAGATAAAGCCTGAATTTGCTAGTGGAAATATAATACGTAAAAACTGACATTTCTTTGGGAAGTGTCAGTTTTTTTACTTTATAGGAAACTGCGTTTCCGTAAAGAAAAAAATAATTATACTGCCGTGCAATTTTTTTGGAAAAGCTTTAGCTTTTCAAAAAATGCACATGGCATAAGAAAAGCAAAATTGCTTCGGCCTTCCGCCGTAGGCGGTGCAGCGAAGCTGCTTTTCTTGTAAGAAGAGGGTGTAGCAAAATGCCAAGACCGCACAAAGCATAAAAATCCTTTATTCAAGTCATTTTGATAAACAAAAACTTCTTGAATAACAGAAACCCGAATGTGAAATTTCGTTATGCAACGAATTTAATCTCAATTAACGCTTTGTGCGGTCTGCACTATTTTTCTTCAACCCTAAATATAGTGGAGATGTAGCGAAAATCATTTTGCTACATCTTCCAAAAAAAGGTTATTACCTATGAGCAATAGAAAGAAAAACTCCGATTGTATAATACTGTGGGTTACAATAAAAATACAATCGGAGAATATTAAAATGTTTTAAAAAATACTTATATTAAAATGTTTTAAAAAATACTTTTTTATTCGCAACACGGATCCGGTTTTTTTGCTACCGGTTCATCCTTTGCAGGAGGAGTTACATTTCCTAGTCCGGTTGTTTCGGAAAACAATACGTTGGACTTTGTCATTTCCACAGCATCGGTTGGCAGGATTATCTTAGAAGCCTTACCGTTTGCCACAGCTACCAATGCTTCGTAACGTTTTAACTCAAGAACAGCAGGATCCACAGCTGCCTTTTTAAGAGCTTCCAAACCATCAGCCTCTGCCTTTTTCTGTAGATAGATTGCTCTTGATTCACCTTCTGCTCTGGCTATGCGTGCGTCTCTTTCACCTTCTGCCGCCAAAATCATAGCTTGCTTGTCACCTTCTGCTCTGGTGATTGCCGCCGCTTTGTGTCCTTCTGCCTGAAGCATTGTCTCACGTCTTTCACGTTCTGCTTTCATCTGTTTTTCCATAGCTGCCTGAATTTCCTTAGGAGGAATGATGTTTCTAAGCTCCACTCTGTTTACCTTGATTCCCCATTTGTCGGTAGCTTCGTCAAGAATGCTGGTCATCTTGGCATTTATAGTATCACGGGAGGTCAATGTGCCGTCCAGTTCCAGTTCGCCTACTAGGTTTCGAAGTGTAGTTGCCGCTAGGTTTGCCAATGCGGAAATAGGGTTAACTGCACCGTATGCAAAAAGCTTTGCGTCATACACTGCGTAGTATATTACGGTATCAATCTGCATAGTAACGTTATCCTTTGTGATAACTGGCTGAGGAGGAGAATCCAAAACCTGTTCCTTTAGCGTTACTCTTTTTGATACTCTTTCGATAAATGGTATTTTAAGATGAATACCTGCACCCCAAGTGGTTTTGTACTTACCAAGGCATTCTATTACATACTCGTGTGCCTGAGGTACAATTTTTATATTTGGTAATAATAACAAGACCAAAACTAAAAACAAAATAAAAAATACAGCACCTAAAATTCCTTCCATTTTCCTCATCCTTTCTAAAATAAAGTAGTTTACGTTTTGAACGTGATGTATAGGACGGAATCCTCCATGGAATAGGCATGGATTTTGACTCCGCTTCCTACTAATTATTATACAGTTTTAGCAGGGTTATGTCAATAATATGATGTAAGTTTATGTAGTTTTTTGTAGGACTATGTATTTTGTGCCTATATTTAAGATGATGAAAGAGCAGCAACTATTTATATTTGGTATGGGAAAAATTGTTAAAAATCTGTATACTTTTACTTTGTGCTAATAATTAGCTGTGTGTATATTGACAAAATGCCGCGAAAGTTATAAAATATAGTGGTATAAAAAGGAGGATGAATTATGGGATTAACATTAACTGAGAAAATTCTTTCTGCACATCTGGTTGAAGGAGAAATGGTAAAAGGAAGCGAAATAGGCATCAGAATAGACCAGACTCTTACTCAGGACGCAACAGGAACTATGGCTTATCTTGAATTTGAAGCTATGGGAGTACCGAGAGTTAAAACCGAAAAAAGTGTAGCATATATAGATCACAATACATTGCAGTCAGGTTTTGAAAACGCAGATGACCACCGATTTATCGGTAGCGTGTGCAAAAAGCATGGTATTTATTTTTCAAGACCGGGTAACGGAATTTGCCATCAGGTGCATCTGGAAAGATTCGGCATTCCTGGAAAGACTTTGATAGGTTCAGACAGCCACACACCAACCGGCGGCGGTATAGGTATGATAGCTATTGGAGCAGGCGGTATGGACGTTGCCGTTGCTATGGGCGGTGGAACATACTACATCACTTGTCCAAAGGTGGTAAAGGTGAATCTTACCGGAAAACTTAGGGACTGGGTTGCTGCAAAAGACGTTATACTCGAAGTCTTGAAGCGCCTTTCTGTAAAAGGTGGCGTAGGCAAGGTTATAGAATACTGTGGCGAAGGTGTTAGTACACTTTCTGTACCGGAGAGAGCTACTATTACCAATATGGGAGCAGAGTTAGGTGCTACTACATCCATCTTCCCGTCAGATGAAATTACAAGAAGCTTTTTAAAGGCTCAGGGAAGAGAAGAGGATTATACTCCGCTTTGCGCAGATCCTGATGCTGAATATGATGAAATCGTAGAAATCAATCTTTCCGAATTAGTACCTCTTGCGGCTTGTCCTCATTCTCCGGATAATGTGAAGAGTGTAGAAGAAATCGGAAATATGAAGATTGATCAGGTTTGTATAGGATCTTGTACAAACTCATCACTTTTGGATATGC
>SVKH01000097.1 GCA_015068545.1 Oscillospiraceae bacterium | reverse complement strand
AAAGGCAGAGGATATTATGAACAATGTTCCATCCCATGCAACAGGTCACAGCTCGGTTACATCTGATATAATGGTGGACGGTTACTGGGCAACATCACCTGCACTTAGCGGAACAGAATGGTTCAATGATTACTGCGTACAGTATGACGAATTGACAGGTAATGGTTGGTCAGGTGATTCTACAACAGCAATTGGACAAGGAGGTTCTACTCCTGATAAATCCAACAAGGTTATTGCACTAAAGCCAAGCTATAACGAGCAAGGTCAGCTATGTGTGCTTAACCTTACCAAAAATCTTGGTGAGGCTGATGACTTCATTTACAGCGTGGATGTGAGAAACTTCTTCTCAGGTACGGTAAACCCTGTTGCAGGAATCCGTGTGGCAAATCCTAAAGATGATACATCCTACTACGAACTTGCATTAATATCAAAAGGCACAATATACGATGTTGACCACAGCGGTGCCAAGCTTGAAAAGCCAAGATTCACCAAGGTAATAGGCGGAAGCAAACACACCGCAAGAAATGCAACGGCAGCTTCCTTCCCTGCAGAATGGCAGTATCTTGACTACGGTAGTGTTGGTACAGCCAGCGGTATGTACAAAAATGACGGATACCGAACAACCTGGTTCACTCTTACCATTGCGAAAAAAGGCAATACAATCTACTGGTCAATCCTTGATAAAGCTACAGGCGAAGTAGTATGGGAGGATAACTATTCAGATCCATCTCCGCTGTTTGACGGTCTTGGAAGACTTCAACTTTTTGCATATGGTGGCGGTGAATGTAGCCTACCTACCCTATTTGATAATATTGATGCGAAAAAGCTTGGCACAAAGCTGTTTAAATACGAAGACATAGCAGACACATTCTGCGATGATTTCTCAACCTCTCAAATTGATTCTGTTCCTGAGGGCTACTCATCACCTGACAAAGCGTTTAAAGTAAAATACGACAAGCTAAATGCTAACTTCTGGGGCGGAGACTCGGATAAAGACGTTACCGACAGCAAGGTTTTGTGGCTAGAAGGTGCAGGCAAACTTAACTACACCAAAGGCACAGCAAACACCTACACCGTAGATTTGCGTAATTACTTCTTCGGCGAGACAAACCCTGTTACCGGTATAAGAATATTGGATCCGAATAATGAGGCAAACTACTACGAACTTGCTCTACTTTCCGGAAAGGATGCCTATAACAGCCCTACAGATGCCAAGCTATATCCGCCAAGGTTTGTTAAGGTTGCAGATGCAAAGGCTAATACTCCGGCAATTTCGGATACTGTACCTTTGGAGGTTCTTTATATAGAAAACGGACCGGAAAAAACTGCAAGTGGACTTTATAGCGATGGCCCTAACGGCAGAAGTCATGCTACCAACTGGTACACCTTGGAGCTTGGCAAAAACAATAACGAAATCAGCATTAAGGTAGTGGACAGAGCAACAAATTCTGTTATTTGGAATAAGAAATGGACAGATGAATCACCACTTTTTGAAGGTGCAGGAAATCTTCAGATTTTCTCCTACGGAGCAAACGGACAGCTGATTATTGACAATGTTTCAGGCGTTGCTCTTGGCGATTCAGGTCTTAGAATCGAGGCATCCTGGGTTAAGGAATCAAAGGGTGCACCATTTATCAAAACCGCGGATTATGACGAGAATGGCAGACTTATCTCGGCAGGTGACATAGATGCACCTATCGGTAACAAGGGATACTATTTCAGTCCAAAATCTCTTACTCTTTCAGGTGCACTTAAAAAGCTGTTCCTGTGGGACGAAAAAACAGGTGAGCCTCTATTTAACACCGCCAAGTATCAGGAAGGAGATATTGAGCAGTGTACGGTTACATATCCGGGATATGTGACCAAGGCGTTCTCGGTATCTGTTGATGACGGTTCTGACCAAGATGCTGTGATTATTCCTATTATGAAAAAGTACGGCATCAAGGCAACCTTCAATCTGACAGGCAGTCAGTGGACAGACTACAACAATTATATTGACGAAGACTTTGAAGTAGCCAACCACACAACTCACATTGAGATGTTCAATGAGCAGTATTCCTATGATGACTGTATTGCTTCCATTGAAGACTCTTACAATATTATAAAGGAAAAGACAGGAGCAGAAAGTAAAGGTCTTATCTGGCCGTACCGTGCTCCAAAGGAACGTTCTTTCTGGAATGAAATCTATTCTTACACAGGCGAAAATTACGAATATGCCCGCGAAGCAGGTGAATCCTACGACTTCTCCGCACCGCTTGACTGGTTACAATGGAACGCAACCGCATGGTCAAATAACTGGCGCACATACACCGACAGATTTGTGGCATTAGATTCTAAAGATGAGCTTAAGATGCTGACACTTGCCTGTCACGCGTTTGATACACCTACCGGCGAAACTTCTATGGCTGATTTGTGCGAATATGTATTCTCCAAGGTTGGCAATGATGACAGCATATGGAAGGCAACCAATCTGGAGCTTTGCAAGTATTCTAAGGCTGTCAAGGCACTTGAAATCACCAGCAAGAATGTGTACAATCCATCACATGATGTAACGGTATATATGATAATCGACGGTGAAAATTACGTAGCTTATCCTGAAAGCTATGCTCAACCTGCGGATTTATGATAGTGGACGGCGAAATAGTCTGCATCCTTGCAAGATATTAAATCTTTAAATCAAAAAAAGCGACTTCGGTCGCTTTTTTTGTTAGGATATTATCTAAAAGTGCTACGTCTTTTTTTGACATTTTCTTATGCATCGCTTTAAATTTTACATAAATATTTTTATCCACGAAAAACGCTTTTTCAGCACAGAAACCATCGCAGAAGCTACTATGGAAAAAATTACAGTAAGCAAGAAATACACAGGTGTGTTCTTAAGATTATCATTGATTAATGAGAGTGTATTAGACACTATCCAGCCTATCCATATATGGCTATAATATATAAAAGAACTCGCTTCCCGCATTCTATTATATATTTTCCTGTCCTTTAATCTTAAACTATTAAGAAACAGAAAGCACGATCCTGCTGCCGGAACCGTACACAACATAATACCATAGTCCTTGGCTATCTTGAATTTTGTAATAATAAATACCTCACATGCAAGTAAAGCCATTGAAAATATAAACAGCAATAGTGCTTTTTTTGCAGAAATATTAATTTTCACCTGCGAAAAATACATGCCTAAAGACAAGAAGAACAATCCAAAAAACATTCCGTTTTGGGTAGTACCGCAAACATTATAGTATGTACTGATAATTTTTTCAGCTAGCGGAATTTTTATCAAGGGCGCTGTCAGTCCATAGTATCCATCACCTAATAAGCCTAAAACATAGAAAGCAAATGAAATTAACACAATCCTCTTAGGAGTAATGCCTTTTCGTAACATAAAAGATATCAGGCATATACTGGGCAGTATAGCATTTAGATACCATAGATGTCTGTAACTTCCTGCAAAGATAAATCGAGAAATATACTGTAGTATTCCATGAGATATCCCATTGCTATCCCTCAAGATTTGTATCAACGCCAACGGGAAATATATGAGCGACCACAGCAGATACAGCTTTAGAATATGCTTAAAATACTTTTTGGTATATGTAGTATCAAAATTCTTAAAGTTCGATTTGCTGTATAATAAAAATCCACTCATAACGAAGAACAGAGGAACAGCTATTCTGCAAAACCACTGATGAATCCAGAAATTAGCCGACTGGGCAACTCTCAATGCAGGTTCTACGCCAAAAGGATTCATATGTATGGCTATAACCATTATGGATAGAAACAGCTTTGCCACATCAAACGCATGATTAACCTCTATACGAGTTTTTATATTATCCATCATTCCATCCCCATACTGTGTCATTTTACGAATACCTGCTTTTTATACACTATATCTTCTTTTGGAATAAATACGTTATACTTATATGTAATTCCCTTTTTTATCTTATTTGTGAATATGCACTGCCAGGGGACATTGGCTTATTCTTGTAATATGCCAGCTCATCTACTGTTACAAGCTGGAATCCTCTTTGGATAAGAGCAGGAATTATAGTCTCTGCCGCAGTTGCAGTGGAATTATAGATATCGTGCATTAGAATTATATCTCCGTCCTTCACCTTGGACATAACTGCATCAATTACCGAATTTGCATTTCTCGATTTCCAGTCTAGAGTATCAATTGACCACAAAATCAGTGGTGCTCCTGCTACCGATGAAACGGTTTTGTTGTATGCACCGTATGGTGGTCGTATAGCAGTAGGATTTGCACCTGTTATATTTGCAATTATCTCAGATGTTCTGCCAAGTTGGGAGGAAATCTTTTGCGATGATAGCTTGGTTAATTGCGGGTGATCGTATGTATGATTTCCTATTTGGCAACCCAGCTCTTTCATTTTAAGAAGAACACCGGCGTTACCTTCCGCAAGGCTACCTAGCACGAAAAATGTTGCACAGGCATTGTAAAACTCTAAGGTATCTAGTATACGGTTTGTAGTAGCAGGCTTAGGGCCATCATCGAAAGTTACCGCAACCATAGGCTTTGCAGGATCTATGGTATTTGCCTGCACCGGTGTCCAGCCTTGGGCTATGTATGCCTCAACTTCGGCTTTATAAACCTCTATACGCCTTTTGTCACTTGAAACAAGTACAGCAGTTACATCACTTTTGTTTTCAAACCATCCTACGTTTTTATATGCTTCAACCTCCGAATTTTCCACAACTAATGTTCTTCCATCCGGTGCATACATTATGGTGACAGGCGCTTCTGTAAGAGGTTCATATGCCTTCATTGGTAACCCTTCCAGCCAAAGCTTAATAGCTCGCACTTCCGGCACCCAAGCCACTTTTCCATATGGTGCCAAGGAATCAATGTATATACAGGTTTGTCCGTTGATATTAAAGCTTTCCACAAAGTTTCCGTACACATATGTTTTTATATCAGTCGCCACATAAGGAACAGACTCTCTGCCGGCAACTGATGAATATTTGTAAACTCTTCCGTATGGTGCAATTTCTGTTGCCAATTCATTTCTTGTTATGGAAAGAGTTCGGCTATTACCATCCCATACAACATCAAAACCATAATTCCGCAAATCTTCCGCCACAACTACCGTATAGTCGTTTATGTTATAGGAAGTTATGGGATAATGGTTTATGTAAGCGGAAATATCGGTGTATTTTGCGTATCCGATAACATCTCCAATTCCTGCATATAATGTGGTAGGCACAAGCATTGCCATTATGATGCTGATTATTAAAAATACAGTAATGAATTTTTTCATTTTATCACCCTTTGCCCTTTATGTAATTCTCGATAGATGTATTTTCAATCGATTTGTTGTCGCTATTTAAAAATCCTACGCCAACCGCACTTATGCTATCATAGCGTGTCCATAACTCCCTTATCGACAAAAAAACCTACTTTTCTTCATTATATCGCATATTTTTCCGTTTGTCAAAACATATTAACGAGATTTTTAACAAGAATGGAAATATATTTAGACAACAGAAAAAACACTTACAAAGTTGGTAGAACATACAAAAAGGACGTAGTAACTTTTATATAGTTAAAAAGTACTACGTCCCTATCTTACATAAAAGGGATATTATGTCAACTACCGTCACACAGACCGTTTCTTAACACTATTTTATCAATTCGTCATAAGACGTATCCAGAATATCCTTGATAGCCCTGAGTTGCGATGCGTAAATGTGCTGGATACCACGTTCAATCTTAACCAAAGATTCTCTTGTGATATCCACTCCCATCAACTGCATCTGCCTTACAATTTCCGTTTGTTTTAT
>SVKH01000096.1 GCA_015068545.1 Oscillospiraceae bacterium | reverse complement strand
TCTGCTTTATCATCAGGTCTTTATCACCTGTGTCAAGAGATTTTAAAACAAAACTGTTATTTCCGCTGTGTGCAGTTTCATCTGTTACACATGTGAAGATTGTGCTTCCGTTTTCAGCGATAGCAGATTCTCTTTCCCAACCGTAGAAATAATTTTCAAACGCTGTTGTGTATGTGGCTTCAAGCGGTTTTTCTTCAAAACCTGAGTTTTTAATAAGATTTTCAGTTGTTCCATTCTTTACAAGGCTGATGTCATCAAGGAACAAGCATTGTGTATCTCCGTTACTCATAAGAGTGATTGCATTGTTTTCACCTGATATGGTGAAGTCTACTGAATACTTAGTCCAGTCTCCATCTGTTTCGGCAACTGCAAAATCAGTTATATAATAATCATCCCATTCACTACCGTTCCTTGTCATACCGCAAAGATTATTCGCATAAATTCCAGCAGCCCAGAAGCTTAATGTGTAATCTCCCGGTCCATATATAACATCCTGTGCAATCGTTACTGCGCTCCAATTCTGGCTTGAGTCAGTATGCTTTATAACAACGCTGTTATTTCCGCTATGGGCAATCTCATCTGTTACGCAATAGAATGTATTAACATTGTCAAGTGCAGCCGCACTCCAGTTGCCCCAACCCATGAAATAAGGCGCAAGCTCTGTTGTGTATTCAGCTGTTTTATCAAAATCAAAGCTTCCGTTCTTAATAACATTGTTTTCTGTTCCCTGTGGTACAATGCTGATGTCATCTATGTACCAGCCTTCTGTTTCTCCATCTGAACAGAATACCATTCCTGTCTGTGTATGTCCCTCAGGAACGGTCAGCTCCAATGTGTACTTTGTCCAGTCACCATCTGTTTCCGCGGCTGTAGCATTACCTACAAGCGCAGCTCCCTGCCATAGACCATCCTGTCCCTGCATAACCACTATCTGCTTCCCGCTATTTAGACCAATAGACCAGAAGCTTAGTGTATAAGTGCCTGTCAGGCTAAGACCTTCCTGAACAACCATCATACCACCTGCGTCCGGTTGTTGATGTTTTATAACAAGACTGTTATTTCCGCTGTGTGCAACCTCGTCTGTTACACATGCGTATCTTGTGGTGCCGTTTGGTGCTACACCATTATCCCATCTTCCCCATCCTTGGAAATAGGACTCAAGTGCCGCTGTGTATTCGGCTCCCAGCACCGTTTGAGGAATTAGTGACAATGCCATCACCATTACTACCAATAGTGAAACCACTTTCTTAAGTTTTTTCATTTTTTTCACTCCTTAAATTTTTTTATAATAATTCTGACTATTCATCAGAAAAATTACCGCTGTTTAACCAAGTCATCATATTAAGGGATAGAAGATTCCAGCTTTGGAATCCTAAGTTATGAACTCCCTCACCGCTTTCCGGATCGTAATACTCGTGCATTTTTCCATGCTTTTCTATATCACTGCCGAAAAGTGTGATTGTTCTTTCTGCTAAGCTACGGGCTTCCTTGGTAAAGCCGTATTTATACAGACCTTCAAACACCATATAGTTGCTAATTCCCCAGATAGGTCCCAGCCAACATGATGGGTTTCCGGATACTGCAATGCGGTACATCTTTTCCATTTTGGATAGTGACCGCACACCGTATGGCGAGTAGAAGGTTTTTTCGTTGAGATAATGCTCGCGAACCATTCTCTCTGCCTGCTCTTTGGTTGCAATACCTGCCCACATCGCCATAAATCCTGTCCATACTCCAATTCTCTGAATCAAGCAGTTCCAGTGCCTCGGGCATCCTGAGTGCAGCCTTTGATTTAGGTCTATCGGAAGCAGATTTATATCTACACTGTAGAAAAATCCATCTCGCTCATCCCAACAGTTTTCCTGAATTGCCTCCTTCAAAGCTTCTGCACGTCTCATGTACTTTTCCTTCGCATCATCAAGACCAAGCATGTCGGCAATTTGCGATGTTGCAAGAAGCTCCTTATACATAAGGCAGTTTAAGTAGATTGAAGCAGAGCTCCCCCTTGGCCTGTAAAATGTGCAAGGGTCATTGTCCACACCGATTGCAAAATCATCAACCCAGTAGTATAGTCCTGACTCATGCTTACACTTATTCTCGTAGAATCCGAGATAGGCTTCTATCAGGTGAAACTTTTCCGCAAGCCAATCGGCATCATTTCCTGTTTTTTCGCAGATGAACAATGCGTGCTGTGCAAGGCATGGCTTATGGCTGTTTGTATTACCGTCAGTGTACTCATCCTCGCCAAAGGTGTTCGGCTCAATCCAGACCGGCATCGCACCGTCTTCCTTTACATATTCAAGGAAATTTAATATACAGCCTTTTTCATACTCGGTAATATCGCCAAGCTCGGTAAGGTTCCCAAGAGCAAGGTCGGTAAGCCAACTATCCCAATCCCAGAGAGAATTTGGATAACTTGTGCCGGGAACCAAAAACTTATACTTCAGGTTGCCATCAGGCTCACGAAAGCACTCTTTGTAGTTATTCAGCGTATAGTCTTTTATCAGCTGACCATACCTTTCGATTTGTTTAATATCCATCTCTATCACCTCCTTCAAATTCTATTTCCTCTGCTAAAGCATGGAATTTTATATATTCGTTTTTGCCCGGGCATATAGGGTACATCCCAAGCACTGCGAAAATATACCAGGCTGCTGTTGTTCCGTTATCCTCATCCCCCGGGAAACCATCATCCTTCCAGGAGAAGCCTTCGGAACATATCTTCTTAACCCAATAATTTGTTTTTTCTGTTTCCCCAAGATATGCATAGATAAACGGAATATGGAAGCTTGGCTGATTTGATATTGCGCATTGTCCCCAAGCTCCTGCCATAAACTCTGTCATTTCGTGAATTTCAACCTTATATCCCCCAACACGGTATGCAGGAGGTGTATTAAAGAACTCATCAAGCTTATTTAAAAGACCTTGCCTTCCGCCATACAGCTCTGCCAAGCCATCTAAATCATGCTGCACCGCAAAGGTTGTCTGCCATGCCGCCGCTTCGGTATAATCCTTTCCCCATTTTATCGGGTCAAAGTCAGGCTCAAAGCTTTCGTCCAGCCTTTTTCCTCGCATAAATCCGGTTTCTTTATCAAAGATATTCTTATAATTCTTTGCTCTATTAAAGTATTTTTCGGATTTTTCCTTTTCGCCGAGAATTTCCGCTACCACACCAAGGCAATAATCGCAATACGCCGCATCCAAGGTGAGATTTACACTTTCTCTATGCTTATCACTTGGCACATATCCTATTTGTGTGTAGTATCCGCATCCCTCTCTGCCATAAGCAGGATTTTCAGATGGTGTGCTTGCGTGCTTTTCCATTCCGGAAAATGCAGTCTTTAACAGTTCCCCTGAGATAATGCCCTTTACTGCGGCATCTGCTATAACCGCATCTATCATGGTGCTTGGCATACACTTTTTCGCATCCATCGCTGTCCAGCAAGGCAGCCATCCGCCATCAACATAATCGGCTATAAAGCCCTCAAGAATTTCCTTGTATTCCTCCTTTGCGATAATGGAATACAGCGGATATACTGTTCTGTATGTGTCCCAAAAACCGTTATCGGTGTATCTTACGCCGTTTTTTACCTCATCCGCAGAGGGTGAATAGTGTACGGCATTTCCGTTTTTGTCAATTTCATACGCCTTATGAGGATACAGGAAAACTCTGTACATACAGCTATAAAAGGTTTTCATTGTGTCTTCGTCGGCTTTTATTTTAATTCGGGAAAGATATGAGTTCCAGATTTTTTCATTTTCCTTTTTAAGGGCATCAAAATCTTCATATTTGCTGTCATTTTCAAGGTTTATTTCCGCTTGCTCGTAGCTTATGTAAGAAGAAGCAAGCCTAAAGGTTATGTTCTTTTTATTAAGGCATAGGTGAATACCTGTTTTCTCCCCCTCAATAGCAGTCCCCGGTTTTTTTCCGCTGCCGTCCTCCACAAGGGTTTTTTCTGCATTTACAGCATCCTTTTCAAATTCAAACACAAAATATGTTATTGCCGTTCCCTTGTCATAGCCTTTCAGCTCATTGCAGTCTGTACAGCAATATAGCCTTCCCTTTTCACTGTCGTACTTGTACCCGTACCCGCCGTCAACAGGCAGTACCGACAAATAGCAGTCAAAGTCACTTTCATAATTTACCCTTGCCCAAGCACCATAAACCGTAGGAGTAAGCTCAAATGCGGCTTTCGGTCTTGTCAGGTAATACCTCATATAATGCGGCATCAAAACCGTCTTTTCAGGTTCAAATCCTGACCATCTGCTGTCTGCCTCTAAATAAGGCTCTTCGCTCTGCGGCTGAATTACAATCGCGCCGTGGTCCCATATCCATGGGCTTGGCTGATGAGTAAGACGAACCCCCTCAAAACTCCTGTCCTCCGGATGATAGAACCATGTTCCCCGGTTTGATTCCGTCTGCGGCGCAAAGGCTGCAAATCCAAAGGGCCGCTGCACAAGGGGCAGTGTATTTCCCTTTGAAAACCGCTTTAGCGACTTTGTTCCTTGTTTTATGTTTACATATTTAAGATAATCCATTATGTACTCCTATATAGTCAAGGTCGTGCATCCTTACCTTCAGATTTTTTCGATTAAAACTGCTGATAAGCCTCCAACAGTTATTTCACAAGCTCCGGATAGCTCTTTTTCTGCTTTGCCAATTTCTCTGCATAGTGCAAATTTTTCATTTTCCGGCAGCTTAATTTTGCAGGCCTTAGCTTCCTTGGCATAGTTTACCAAAAACTGTCCGAAAGCTCCGCTATCCGCTTCCCATGCGCTTGTCAACACACTGTCAAATTCGTGGTCAAAGCTTCTTGCACCAATCATCTGAGCTTTTTGGCTTTCTACCTTGAACGGTTTTTGCATAACTCCTCGGTGCAGGTATTTTTCGGTACTTCCCTGTCGCCAGTAGTTAAGATTTTTAATCAGCTTCGCCAATGCGTCCTGATCAGGATATACGCCGTCTTCGTGGTATCCCCAGTTAAAGATACATCTTCCTTCATCATCAATTACAACGGTAAGCATATCTCCGGCACAGAAGGAATATGCCGTTCTTAAAAATATATTTTCCGGAGATTTTTTATGGTCAAATCCGGCATGAGTGCATACCTGATTTCCCATAAAGTTATTTATATACCGGTGGTAAATATATGCGTATAGCGGAACAGGCTGTCCTACTGTGTAACATAGGTTATATCTGTTGTCGCTGAATAAAAGCTGTGGAATATATGTCTCTGCCGCGGCTGATTCACAACCGAGAAGAATTTTCTCCCCATAGCTTCCTGCCTTGTTCAAAAGACTCTTAACAGCCTCAACCTGCCACTTTCCAGGCACAGGAGGATGTCCGTGATTTCTGCTATAACAGAAATATGATGTTCCGCCGTGGTTCTGGTCCATTAGCTGAATATAGTCAATTCCGCCCTTTACCATCTTTTCAACCTGATCGCACATTACATCTACGGTAAAGTCCTGCGTAGGACACATATCATAGCCGGAGCGTTGGTCGGTACAGATTTTGCTAAGCGGCAAATCCTGCTCAGGCGATAAGCACATATACTCCTTGAGATTTTTCTCCTCAAAGTATTCCGACATATCATAGTCACAAAGCTTGCTCTTTTGTGTCCATCCAAGTCCACTGCAATATACCCCGATTACATCACCACGCTCATGAAGAGCATCTATGAACTTTTTAAGCTCATCCTCACCTCCATAAGGTGGCCATACATAAGGCGGTGCCCAAGGCGCGGTACCTTCCCAATGCATCAGGATAACCATTATCTTGCTATCAAATTTCTTTTCAAATTCTTCGATAAGTTTTAAGGCATTACAGTACGGGAAAAGCT
>SVKH01000095.1 GCA_015068545.1 Oscillospiraceae bacterium | reverse complement strand
AGGAACAGGCGTGATAGCCGATGCTACCTTTTCGCAGGTATCAAATTCCACATCGCCTACAAGCTTTTTGTCAGCTACACGATTTATGCCCACATCTATAACAACAGCACCTTCCTTAACCATATCTCCCTTAATAAACTCAGGAATTCCAACTGCAGCAACTAGAATATCTGCACGCTTTGTTTTTTCGGCAAGATCTTTGGTTCTTGAATGGCAGATAGTTACCGTACCATGCTTATGCAAAAGCAGCATACTCATAGGTTTACCTACAATATTGCTTCTTCCAACAACAACACATTCCTTTCCGCAAATATCTATACCACTTTCCTTTATAAGCTCCATAACACCTGCAGGAGTGCAAGGTACAAAATCATAATTTCCCTGCATAATTTTACCAACGTTTACAGGGTGGAATGCATCCACATCCTTTTTAGGATTGATATGATTTATAACCAATTCCTCATTAAGATGCTTAGGAAGTGGAAGCTGTACCAAAATGCCTGAAATTTCCTTTTTTACATTAAGCTTGTCTATAATAGCAAGCAGTTCTTCCTCTGTTGTATTCTCAGGAAGTGCATATTCCTCAGAATATATTCCCAAGTCCTCACAGGCCTTTTTCTTATTATTTACATATACACGACTTGCAGGATCATCACCTACGATTACCACTGCCAAGCCTACATTTATTCCCTTATCTTTTAGTTCGTTTACCTGAACTTTTAGTTCCTCTTTTATTCTTTGAGAAACTTCCTTTCCGCTTAAAATCTTTGCCATTGTTTTCCTCCTTTTTTCGAGGCTTTATCAGACAATTTTCTCCGTAACCAATCAAATCGGTACGGTTTGCAAGTCGTAAAGCCTTTAAAACTAATTCATAATTCTCCGGATTTTTATATTGTAAAAGCGCTCTTTGCATAGCCTTTTCTTCTGCTGTTGATGGTACATAAACCTTTTTCATAGTAAAAGGATTCAGCCCTGTGTAGAACATACAGGTGGATATGGTACCAGGCGTTGGATAAAAATCCTGAACCTGTTGTGGATTTATACCCATCCTTTTAAGATACAAGGAAAGCTTTATTGCATCCCTTAACGTACTGCCCGGATGGGATGACATAAGGTATGGTACAAGATATTGCTTTTTCCCCAATCTTTGATTTATCTTTTCATATTTTTCTGCAAATTTATTAAAAACCTCATTTTTCGGTTTCCCCATACAAAGAAGTACATTATCAGAAACGTGTTCCGGAGCTACCTTTAATTGACCACTGATATGATGTTTACATAGCTCGTAGAAAAACTCATCATTTTTATCCTGCATAAGGTAGTCAAAACGAATACCGGATCTAATGAAAACTTTTTTAACCTTTGGTATCCCTCGTAACTTTCTCAAAAGCTCCAGATACTCGCTGTGGTCTGCTTCCAGATTCTTGCAAGGTTGCGGAAATAGGCATTGCTTATCTTTGCAGGCACCTAACGTTTTCTGCTTTTGACAAGCAGGATACCTGAAATTGGCAGTAGGCCCTCCCACATCGTGAATATATCCCTTAAAATCTGGGAAATGCGTCATTTCTTCGGCTTCCTTTAATATGGATTCCTGACTTCTTGAGGTTACTACCCTACCTTGATGGAAGGCTAATGCACAGAAATTACAGCTTCCAAAGCACCCTCTTGAACTGGTTATTGAAAATCTAACCTCTTTAATTGCCTCAACACCGCCATACTTTTCGTACATAGGATGATAGGTTTTCATATATGAAAGCTCATATACATGGTCAAACTCTTCGCGAGAAAGCGGCTCCATAGGTGGATTTTGTACAAGGTATCTGTTTTGATGTTTCTGGACGAGAACCTTTCCTGTATAAGGATTCTGCTCGTAGTACTGCATTCTGCAGGAGTCTGCGTATGCAGTTTTACTTTGTATACATTCACTTACGGACGGAAGAATTACACTTCCATATATATCATCAGTATCACTCATGTAGCATGTGCCTTTTACATAAGTTATATCCTTTACTGACATACCGGATTCGAGGCAATCTGCTATCTCAACCACAGACTTTTCTCCCATACCGTACATTAGTATATCAGCACCACTATCTACCAGACAGGAATTTCTTACCTTATTATCCCAGTAATCATAATGAGCAAATCTCCTAAGGCTTGCTTCAACTCCGCCAATGAGAATAGGTATATCTCCAAAAGCTTCACGAACTCTGTTGCAATATACTATCGTTGCTCTGTCAGGTCGCATACCCGACTTATTTCCCGGCGCATAAGAATCTTCACTTCTTCTCTTTTTTCCTGCAGTGTAATGATTTACCATAGAATCTATATTACCTGCGGATACCAGTACACCCAGCCTCGGTCTTCCCAGTTTTAAAAAATCCTTTGTACTGTGCCAGTCCGGAAGAGCTATTATACCCACTCTATATCCATGACTCTCCAAAACTCTTGATATTATAGCATGACCGAAGCTTGGATGGTCTACATATGCTTCGCCTATTATGTAGAGAAAATCATAGTAGTCCCATCCTCTTTTTTGCATATCCTGTTTTGAAACAGGCAAAAAATCATTCTTCATTTTCGTCAACGTCCGCCTCTTCAAAGCTTTCTTCCGAAAGTCCGCGGATTCTATTCAAATATACATCTCTTGGCTTAGCACCATTAGGACCGCTTATTAAACCTCTTGTTTCCATTTGGTCTATAATTCTGCCTGCTCTTGCATAGCCAACCTTCATTTTACGTTGTATCATAGCAGTGGAAATCTGTCCAAGCTCTGCAGCAATTTCGATAGCCTGAGGCAGTAGCTCGTCTGCATCTTCACTTTCGTCCTTGTCGGTTACACCGTTTTCTCCTGTTGCCATTCTTTCTATATGCTCCTCAAGATCCTGAGCATAGCTTGTCTCTTCGCAATTTGACTTTATAAAATCTATGATTCCTTCTATCTCACTGTCAGATACAAATGCTCCTTGAACTCTCAAAGCATTCGGCAGTCCGGTAGGATGATACAGCATATCACCCTTACCCAAAAGCTTTTCTGCTCCTACTTTATCTAGGATTGTTCTTGAGTCAACACCGCTTGATACAGCAAAAGCAATACGGCTTGGCACGTTAGCCTTGATAAGACCTGTTATTACGTCAACAGAAGGTCTTTGCGTTGCGATAATAAGGTGTATTCCCGCTGCTCTTGCAAGCTGAGCAAGTCTACAAATATAGTCTTCCACTTCCTTCGCCGCAACCATCATAAGGTCTGCAAGCTCGTCTATTATTATAACAATTTGTGGTAATGCACTTTCGTTCTGCGCCTTAATATGCTCGTTATATCCTGCCAGATTTCTAGTACCTGTTTCCGCAAAAAGCGCATAGCGTCGCATCATTTCTCCAACAGCCCAGTTAAGAGCTCCTGCAGCCTTTTTAGGATCGGTTACCACAGGAATCAGAAGATGTGGAATGCCGTTATATACACTAAGCTCAACCACTTTAGGGTCTATCATAATAAGCTTAACTTCGTCCGGACTTGCTTTATAAAGAATACTTGTAATGATAGTGTTTATACATACTGATTTACCCGAACCAGTTGAACCGGCAATAAGAATATGCGGGAATTTCGCAATATCTCCCACAACTACATTACCGCCTATGTCTTTACCCAACGCAACCGTTAGTTTTGATTTTGCATTCTTAAACTCTTTATTTTCCACTAGTTCGCGGACAGTTACTGTACCCACGGCATTATTAGGGACTTCTATACCAACGGCAGCTTTACCAGGTACTGCTGCCACCAAAACAGTTGGTACAGCAAGATTAAGCGCAATATCCTCAGCAAGACTGGTGATTTTGGCAAGCTTTATGCCTGTTGACGGCTGAATCTCGTATCTGGTAACTGCAGGCCCTTGAGTAACCTGCAACAGCTTTGCTTCTACACCAAAATTCTTTAGAATTGTCATCAGCCTGTTGGCTGTTTCGTACATTTCTCGTCGTTTATCAGAGGAGACAGCCTCAACTTTATTTAAAAGATTTATCGGAGGGAATTTATATTCCACTACCGGTTTTTCGATAGATTTTTCTATCTCATTTTTTACCTCTTTTTTCTCTTCTTCAGTTGCAGGAGCTACCTTTTCAGGTTTTTCCTTAGGGGAACTCTTCTTTTTCTGTTCCTCTAAAAGCTCTTTTACTCCTTCTGTTTGAGGCAATTGCGCTGCTACATCATTTAAGAATGATTCTGCATCAAACACAACTTCTTCTGATTTTTCCTCATCACCTCTTGAGAACAAATCTGCATCAGCACCAAATTTGTGTGCATTTTCACTGCTTTCTTTTATCTCTTCACTCTTTTTCTTAGCTTGTCTTATTTTTTCAGATACATCCTTTCCTTTTTCGCTCAAGTCTATATCGTCTATTTCCTCAAATTCATCACGAACCGTCTTTAATCCTGATGACAAACTGCCTATCATGCTGACAAAGGAAACCTTGAAGAGAAGACTAAGGGATACAGCAAGCAGAATAAGCACTATTACTATTGAAGCAGCTCTTCCAATAAGACTGGCAAGGATTACGGCAAATCCTCCACCTAAGATGCCACCACCCATTCCTTGATTACCATATTCCCACATAGAAGAAATGCTTGGGTATTGGCTCTGCATAAAGAGTGTGATAAGTCCACCAGTCAGGATGATACAGAATATAGATAAACATAATTTTAATATTAGCTTATTAGTACGCTTTACCTTTAATACGTACACAAATAGAGCCAAAAGTACTAACGGAACCAGATATGCTGTTTTTGCAAATAATCCAAGCATAGCGCCGTGCACAAAAACAGCGATAGGTGCAGTTGAAGGAATATATGTAAATATACCCAGCAAAACTGCTGCCAGAAGAATCCATGCTCCTGCTTTTAAAAATCCATAATCAGGACCTTTTTTTACACTTCTTTTGGTTTTCCTTGTAGCTCCCTTGGGAGAAGCCTTTCCTGATTGCCTGTTTTGAGCAGGTCTTTTGGTCTGTGACTTTTTAGCAGGCGACTTTGCCGATGTTTGATTATTAGTTTTTTTAGTCGGTGTTTTAGTTGTAGCCATCTTTCTTACCTCAAAATCTATATAAAAAGTATTTTTTCACACTATCTTGTGTATTATATCATACTTTTATAATAAAATCTACTATAAATAAAATTTTTTTAAAAATTTACTGTTTACTATTGAAGAATGTCAAAAAATCTGTTAAAATGATTATGTATATATTAAAATACGAAAGGACTGAGATAAAATGGACGAAAGATGTGTTCTCATAATAGAAGATGAACAAGCCATAGTAGATATTTTAAAATTCAACTTTTTGAAAGAAGGATACAAGGTTTTGGAAGCTCTTGACGGGCAATCAGGCTTAGAGCTGGCTCTATCTGAAAATCCTGACCTTATTCTTCTGGATGTAATGCTACCTAAAATGGATGGCTTTGAAGTATGTAAAAAAATTCGTGAAAAGTCATCTGTACCTATCATAATGCTTACAGCCCGCGAAGAGGAAGTTGATAAGGTTCTTGGACTGGAGCTTGGCGCTGACGACTACATGACAAAGCCATTTTCTGTAAGAGAATTGTCTGCACGTGTAAAAGCTAATCTAAGGCGTACATCAATTGATCGCGAAATGGCAGGACAGGATTCCGGCAACAGTATTTCCTCAGGCGACCTTACAATCAATATAGAACGCTACGAAGTTTCTAAAAACGGACGTGTGATAGATATCACTCTTCGCGAATTTGAGCTTTTAAAGTTTTTGGCAATGCAACCGGATAAGATTTTCTCCCGTGAAAATCTTCTTGAAAACGTATGGGGATACGAGTATTACGGCGATGTGAGAACTGTTGACGTAACTGTAAGACGACTACGCGAAAAAATTGAAGATGATCCTAGTATGCCAAGA
>SVKH01000094.1 GCA_015068545.1 Oscillospiraceae bacterium | reverse complement strand
GCTTTTCTTATGCCATGTGCATTTTTTGAAAAGCTAAAGCTTTTCAAAAAAAATTGCACGGCAGTGTAATTATTTTTTCTTTATGGGAACGCAGTTTCCTATAAAGAAAAAAAACTACGAAAGATTACTCCTCCGTAGTTTTCAATTTTTTTATTTCTCCAGATTTGAAATTTTATCAATTCTGTTCTGGTGTCTGCCACCTAAAAACTCTTCCCCCAGCCATGTTTCACATATCATAAAGGCAAGTTCCCTACCTGTTACTCTGCCGCCAAGGCATAGTACATTGGTGTTATTATGTTGCTTTGTCATCTTTGCGGAATACACATCAGTACACATAGCCGCGCGAATACCCTTTACCTTGTTAGCGGCGATGGACATGCCTATTCCTGTTCCGCAAACCAAGATACCTCTTTCACATTCTCCTGATGTGATGCTTCTGCACACAACCTCGGCAATATCCGGATAGTCTACGCTGTTTTCGTCATATGTACCGAAATCCTTTATTTCAAAACCTTTTTCCTTTAAATAACCGATAATGTGGTTTTTTAGTTCAAATCCGCCGTGGTCACATCCAATTGCTAACATTATTTCTTACCTCTTTCTTCCAATTCTCTTTCTGCCTGAGACTTTCTAAGGTACACAGGGCTTAATTTACTATAATGCATCTGCTCCTTTTTTCCGGCTGCCATACATACCGAAGAAGCCTTTTGCATACCTACGCTTTGTGGTGCAAATATTGCTATATCTCCCAGCTTTTCCGCAAGTTCACTACGGAACACCGGAACTCCGTCACCCAAGAAAACTACCTTTTCTCCTGATGCCGACAGCTCCTCTATAAGCTGACTAACAGGCAAAGCTCGAGGAGATTTTACCTCGGTCAGCGCACCTTCCAAAAAGCGGTAAACTCCGTTATATACTTCTCCACGTCTGGCATCCATAATGGGCGATATCAGATATGGGCAAAATGGCAGGTTATACGCCATAGCCTCCAACGTGTTCACTCCCACTATGGGCTTATTAGCTCCATGGGCAAGCCCTTTTACCGTAGTAACACCAATCCTCAGTCCGGTAAATGAGCCCGGGCCTTCCGACACTGCAAAAAGGTCTATGTCATTAACCGTAAGCTCGCTGTGCTTAAAGCACATATCAATAATCGGCATTAGTGTCTGGGAATGAGTCATTTTATTGTTAAGTACAAACTCGCAGATGAGCTTTTCGTCATCGCAAATTGCGGCAGTTGCCACACCCGACGAGGTATCTACACCTAATATCTTCATTTTTGTCCTCTTTTTTAATGATATTTTATCCGGTCTCCGGTGAAATTGGGAAAAGAAGTTACCTTTTCCCTAGGTTATATTTTATATCCCGATTTCCGGTTTAACCTATTTTGTCAATAGTAATTTCCCGAAAATCCTCATGCACTTCCAGATTCTTTTCTATTTTTATATCGTATCTTTCTTTTGGCAAAATTTCCGCTATCTGTTCAGGCCATTCTATAATACACACACCATCACCGTAAACATATTCTTCGTATCCTATCTCGTACATTTCGTCAGGATCTGATATACGGTACACATCAAAATGATACACAGGCAGCCTGCCACTGTAACAGTTTACTATTGTGAAGGTAGGACTATTCACCATGTCCTCAATGCTTAGTCCCATAGCCATGCCCTGCACAAATGCAGTCTTGCCTGTGCCCAGGTCTCCGCTAAGACAGACCACATCCCCCGGCTTTAATCCTTTTGCAAATGCTTTTGCTATATTCTGAGTTTCTCTTACACTATTTGACTTGTACATCATATCCGCAAAACATCTCCTTGTTTTCTCTATAACACAAACAAGGCTATACCCTTTAGCATAGCCTGATTTATATGGAATAAACGAAGAGATTATTTATTTGCAAAATACGTTCTGTCATCGTGAACCTTCTTAAGAAGCATATCAAGACGCTTTTCGATGTCGTTTAGTATATCGTCTGCGTACTGGTCGCAGTCTGTCTTGATTTCCATAGCCTTTGTCTGGGCATCGTTCACCATTTGGTTTGCGTGCTCCACAGCTTCCTTTGTGATTTCGTGTTCATCAATCATCTGAACAACCTTTTCCTCGGCATTTTTAACCATAGTTTCACTTCTGGTCTGAGCCTCAGCAAGGATTCTCTCTCTTTCTTCCTTAACCCATTTTGCTTCCTTTACTTCGTCCGGGAATACAAGACGCATCTCCTGAATATAGTCCAAAAGATCCTCCTTGTCCACAACGATCTTTCCACTTAGCGGAACTACAGGTGACTTTTCGATAGTTTCTTCCATCATGTCGATGATTTCCATAATTTCCATTTTCAAATCTCCCTTTTATTCTTATCTTTTAATTTAGTAATAACATTTTTAGGTACCAGTCCGTCAAGCTCGCCGTCGTATTTTGCGACCTCCTTGACCATGCTGGAGCTGATGTAGGAATACTTTGTATTCGTCATCATAAACATAGTTTCAAATTCCGGATTAAGAGCCTTATTAAGCAGTGCCATCTGAAGCTCGTATTCAAAATCCGACACAGTTCTTAGCCCTTTTACAATAACATCCGCACCCTTTATCTTGGCAAAATCCACCAATAACCCCGAAAAAACATCGCAAGTTACATTATCAATTCCATTTATGGCTTCGTCAATCATTTTCTTGCGATCCTCTGCCGAAAACATTGGCTTTTTACTGCTGTTATCCAGCACTCCTACTATGAGTTTATCGTAGATTTTAGACGCTCTTTTTATGATGTCTAGGTGCCCGTTTGTGATAGGATCGAAGCTACCCGGATATACTGCAATTCTCATATTTATCACCCTTTTCGGTAAATTGTCACGAAGCTTCTGCCATACTTTCTCTGCTTGATAATTTCAAGACCGCTAAATTCGCTGTGTTCATCCGAGAAATCACTTTCGAGCATTATGATTCCGTCATCCGAAAGAATATCTCTGTCACACACAGCACTCATTACCGGCGCTATAAAGCCTTTGTTGTAGGGTGGATCGAGGAATATTACGGAAAACTTCTTTTCCGTTTTCTTAAGGAACTGCATTGCGTCCTCTCGGACTATGGTCAATCCGTCAAGTCCCAGTGCTTCGTCGTTCTTTTTGATAACGTTTATAGACCTTTGGTCTATATCCACGCATACACAGCTTTTTGCGCCTCGGCTTAATGCTTCGAAGCTGAGAGCACCGCTACCGCCGAAAAGATCCAGACAACTCGCATCCGGTATATACTCCTGAATGAGATTGAAAATCGACTCCTTTACACGGTCCGTTGTAGGCCGTATGTCCATTCCCTCAAAGTCGTGGAGCTTGTGTCCTTTACGGCTTCCTGCTATAATTCTCATCCCACTCCTCCAAACTATCGTACTATATTGTACCCCATTTTAACAAAAACGTCAATATTTTTTAACAATTTTTTGTAAGTTTAATGTATTTTATATCTTTTTATGATCAATTTTAGTTCAAAACTATTGTATCTGGCAGTACATTTTTCACCCTGCCCAGTAGAACCTGTTCTTCTTCCTCACTTAAGTTCAGCTTTTTTTCTGCAATCTCCTTGGCTGTCTTTTGGGCTGCCTCCAGTATCTTTCCGTCTGCAAAAAGGTTTGCAACACGCATCTCCGGAAGACCGTGCTGACGGGTTCCGAAAAAGTCTCCCGGACCTCTCAGCTTCAAATCCTGCTCCGAGATATAGAATCCGTCGTTCGAGGAACAAAGGGTATCCATTCTCTTTTTGGTAATCTCACTATCGCCGTGGGCAAACATTATGCAGTAAGCCTTTTCCTGTCCTCTTCCTACTCTGCCCCTTAGCTGATGCAGCGTGGAAAGACCAAATCTTTCGGCATTTTCTATTATCATAATGTTGCTGTTTGGCACGTTCACTCCCACTTCTATTACTGTGGTAGAAACTAAAATATCTATCCTTTTTTCCACAAAGTCGCACATGACCTTGTCCTTTTCCTCCGACTTCATTCTGCCATGGATTAACCCCACGCTAAACTGCGGGAAAATTCTTGACAAGGTTTTGTGGATATTTTCGGCATCTTCTAAGTCACTCTTGTCACTTTCCTCCACCAACGGGCATACCACATATGCCTGAGAGCCTGCGGTTACCTGCTTTTCCAAAAATCCATAGACACGCCTGCGCATATCCTCACCTACCGCATAGGTAGAAACAGGCTTTCTGCCCGGAGGAAGCTCGTCTATAACCGATACATCAAGATCCCCGTAAAGGATTAAAGACAGTGTCCTTGGTATTGGCGTTGCCGTCATAATAAGGGTATGAGGATTTTCTCCCTTTTCGCTAAGCATTCCCCTTTGCGTTACACCAAAACGATGCTGTTCATCGGTGACAACCATCCCTAAATTGCAATATTCTACGTCCTTTTGGATAATGGCATTTGTGCCGATTATAAGGTCAATTTCCCCTGATTTTATCTTTTCATACAGGTCTTTTTTATTCTTTGTGCTCTTGGTAAGCAGAGCAATTTTTATATCATAATCTTTAAAAAATTCGGAAAAGGTTTCGTAGTGCTGATTTGCCAGAATTTCCGTAGGTGCCATAATAGCGGACTGATAGCCATTTTGTATTGCAGTAAAAACTCCTGCCGCACACACAGCCGTCTTTCCTGAGCCTACGTCACCCTGAACCAATCTGTTCATTGCCTTCGGCTTTTTAAAATCTTCGTGAATCTCATTTATAACACGCATCTGACTGCCTGTTAAGGTAAAGGGCAATTTATCTGCAAAGGCACAGTCTGTAATCCTAAACGGTTCACGTTTTTTCTCGTCACTTTGCGTCCTTTTTCCAAACAGAGCAAGCTGCAGCATGAGCAATTCCTCAAAAACAAATCTGCGCCTTGCCCTTTCGTAATCTGTGTATCCGGTTGGGAAATGGATGCTTTTAAGGGCATCACTTACCAAAGGCAGCTTGTATCTTTCCAGTATCTCCCGTGGCAGGCACTCTTTTATATTCCCTGCATATTCTATCGCCTGCTCCATTAAGGATTGCACCGTCTTTTGCGTAAGGCTTCCCGATAAGGGGTAAATAGGCACTATCCTGCCTATAAATCTTTGCTTTTCAAGCTTTTCGTAAATGGGATTGAGAATTTCCTTTTTCCCATTCTTTATGCTCACTTTCCCGAAAAACAGAACCTTCTCCCCTGTTTTGAACGCATTTTTCACATATTTATTATTGTACCACACAATATTCATGGCGCCGGTTTCATCAAACACCACCATGGAATATATTGTAAAACTCCGCCTTATACGCACTTCCCGTACAGGAGAATACACCTCACCTGCTATGCAGGTTTCATCCCCCGGTACAGCATCTGCTATTTCGGTAAATTTTGTCCTGTCTTCATGGGTTCTTGGGAAATAGTACAAAAGATCGGATATGGTATATACACCTTTTTTTTCAAAATCCTTCGCTCTTTTATCTCCCACACCCGACAGCTTTTTTATACTGCACATGGCTTTTATTCTGCAGAAATTATATAGTAGTACAGCGGTTGTCCTCCGTATTTTACCGATACCTCAACTTCGTCCAACCTATCTTCTATAATCTCCGCCACTTCATTTGCGTCCTCTTCTGTTACATCGTTACCGTAGTAAAGGGTAACAAACTCAGTATCATCATCACAAAGCTTATCACAAAGCTCTAAAAGAGTTTCCTTTACATCCTTGCCGACAACCTCAATCTTGCTGCCCACAAGCCCTAATATATCGTCTGTTTTAATTTCTATACCGTCTATGTTTGTATCACGCACGGCAAAGGTCATCTGACCGCATTTTACGCCGGATACCGCCTTATTTAACTTCTTTTCGTTTTCTTCCCATGCTTTATCCGGTGAAAAAGCCAGCATAGCAGATACGCACTCAGGTATAGCACGAGTCGGCACAACTATTATGTGCTTTTCCGATATATCCCTTGCCTGCTCTGCCGCCAAGATAATATTCTTGTTGTTTGGGAATACGAAAATATGCTCTGCATTTATCTTGGAAATTGCGTCCAGAATATCCTCGGTACTCGGGTTCATTGTCTGTCCGCCTTCTATCACCACATCTACACCCAAATCCTTGAATATA
>SVKH01000093.1 GCA_015068545.1 Oscillospiraceae bacterium | reverse complement strand
GATTTAACAGACAGAAGTCTGATAAAAGAGCTTGTGGAATACGCAAAAAACTGAGGTAGGAACTAAAAGAGGATTTACTATGATAAAGGAAATAACGTCAACTCAAAACGGAACTTACAAGCTTGTAAAATCGCTAAAAACAAAAAAGGCAAGAGTGGCAGAACGTAAATATACAGTAGAAGGAATCAAGTCGGTGCGAGATGCCATAGAAGCCGGAGCGGATATAGATTTTATAGTAGCATCAGACAAGTTTTCCGGCTTGGAATTTGATAATGGATACGTAGTGCCAGAGAGCATTTTTGCAGGACTGTGTGACACCGACACTCCGCAAGGAGTGCTGGCTGTTATAAATATGCAGGCACAGGATAATGAAATATTAGACCGTGAGCTTTATCTGTACTGTGACAGGGTGACAGATCCGGGGAATATGGGCACAATTATCCGTATATGCGATGCCTGCGATGCAGGACTTTTGCTATCGCCGGGATGTGTGGATATTTATAATCCAAAAACAGTCCGTTCCAGTATGGGTTCATTTTTTCATACGCCGGTTTTGGAAGTGTCTTACGAAAGTCTAAGCGCCATGAAGGATAACGGATACCGCATTATAAGCGGTGCACTTTGTGAGAAAACCTTGGACTATAAAGATGCCGATTACGGCGGCAAAACAGTAATAGTTGTGGGTAACGAGGCAAATGGAATTTGCGATGAAGTACTGGAGCTTTCACATAGCATAGTGAAGATTCCTATTTTCGGACGTGCTGAGTCGCTAAATGTAGGAGTTAGCGCCGCAATACTTTTGTACGAAGCAAGAAGAAAGCAATAGGCAAAATGGAACGTAGCAGATTATGACTACGTCCCATTTTTGTTAGTGAATTTGTGTTCCAGTTTGATTTCGAGTTATGATTGATATCGTAGAATAATCATGCGCCTTTTCGTGCATATCGGTGATATCTTCCGTGGTGATGTGATGCACCGGTTCTTTTTAGGCTTTGAACCCTTTTTACTCTGCGAATTTGGCTATGTCCCTGATCCTCAAGTCCCAATGTGATTATGAATACTGCTATTAAAACTAAAACTCCCATAATTTTTTCCTCCGTATCTTTTTTCTATACTTATCATAGCATATGAAGTGTACCATAAAAAGGACAGTGAAAAGTTATGTAAAGCTCTTGACATTTCTTAAAAATATGATAAAATATATTTACCATGAAGAGTGCGTGAGGGACAAGCCCTGTGACCGCCGACAACCTACCGAAAGGCAAGGTGCCAAAGCTTGAACGATGGGAAGCAATAAGGAAGTATGAATCCCGTCGTAGTGATGGGATTTTTTCTTTCGCATTTTTAATGGAAAATACTAAAAAAGGAGCAAATAGAAATGGGAAAATTTATGTTGTCACTTACAAAAGGAAATGAAAGGAAGATATTATCAATATGTGAAACTAAAGAGGAAGCAATCGCTAAAGGTAATGATTTTATCAAGAATCTACCAAGGGATGCTGGAGTTTTATCTGTAATTTACGGAGAACCTGATGACTTCAGTAGCCAATCAGATTCCATAAAGTATATGTTATACAAAAGTTGGTTTTAAGAAAAGGATGTAGCAAAAAGATATTTGCTACACCCTCTTAAAGCTATTTTATCAATAACATAAATACGGTCAATGTAGCGAGAAATCCAAAGTTAAAAAGGGAAAAAATCTTAATATAGTACTTTGCCTTTCCCGGATTGCAGGCTGTGTATTCGCGGAATGTTATTAGGCTGGCAAGGGATGCTATAAGAGTTCCTGCACCTCCTATGTTTACACCAACCAGCAGATCGGGGTAATTCTGGGTGAACTGTGACAGCAGTATAGCCGATGGCACATTGCTTATGATTTGGCATGACAGTACCGAAAATATAAGAGTACTCTTTTCCAAAAGAAAGGAAAAGATATTGATAACGGCAGGAATCCTCGCCATATTACCGGAAAAAACAAAGAAAAGTACAAATGTAAATAAAAGAGGATAATCTACCATCTTAAGAGCTTTTCTGTCCATAATAGCAAGGGTTGGAGTAATAATTAACAGTCCCAAAACATAGGGAATGGTTCTGAACACTATGGCGATGGAAAGCGCAAAAAGCATCAGATATACAGTTAGCTTTGGATAGTGCAGCTCTACATTTTCGCCCTTTAGCTTAAGTGGCTCAGATTTTACGAACATACAGCATATCGTAATCAAGGTAACCGATACCAAAAATGGCGGAAGCATGATTTGCATAAACTCAAGGTTTGGAATAGAAAATTTTGTGTATAGGTACAGGTTTTGAGGATTGCCGAATGGTGTGAGCATTCCGCCTAAGTTTGCGGCTATGTTCTGCATAACAAAGGTGAATGCCATAAGATCCTTTTTATCTGCGGAAACTAACACGAAATATCCGAGAGGTAAAAAAGTTAAAAGTGCCATATCGTTGGCTATCAGCATAGATCCTATAAAAGTTATGTAGACTATGGCGGTTATACTCATTCTGGTAGTTTTAAAGCATTCTACAATTTTTCGCGCAATTATATAGAAGAAATTGATGTTCTTAAGAGCACAAACCACAGCCAGTACGCAAAATAAGCAGGTTAGAGTTTTATAGTCGAAATAGTTTTTGTATTCCTTGTCAATTGGGACAAAGAAACAGGTTATAAAAGCTGCAAAAAAAGCTACCATAAGTACTGTATTGTTTTTTGCAAACGAGACTATTTTTTGATGCAGTTTTAGATTTTGCATATGATTTTCCTCGGTATTCCTAAAATGAAGGCAAGTAAAAATCCTCGTTTAAAAAACGAGGATTTTGGTACGCCAGAAGGGATTCGAACCCCTGACCTTTTGGTTCGTAGCCAAACACTCTATCCAACTGAGCTACTGGCGCTTGTTGATTTACAACATTAAATATTATACCACATACATTGACCGATTGTCAAGCACTTTTTAGGTAAAAATTTTCAGTCTATGGAAATATTAAAGAAGGTGCCATCCGGCATAGCGGGAAAAGTCATGCAGGATGGAGTGTCATCGGTACACTTTTGGGTTACATAGATTTCCTGACAGTCATAAAGCTTTGCCACAGCAGCTGCAACATCAATATCGCCACAAAGCTCCTTGATATAGAGTTTTTCGTTATAGAGATAGCAAAACGCACCATTTCCATTCTCTGTTTTGTAAAATTCACCATTTTCAAACTTCTTGATTTTGTCCAGACTGTTTTGGTCCCATTCTATCAGCTTATCAAAGTGGGACTTTCTTATATTATAGTATTCCTGTGCGGTTGCGGTTTTTGGTTTTTCACAGGATGTGACCTTTTGAAAATCATTTTTACTAAAAGTGGTTGTTTTTACCGAAGTCATAGGGAAGAAGCCGCGTTCTTGATAGAACTTAAAAAGCCCTTCATTCCTCGGAACAAGAACAAGAAAGTCAGCTCTGCTATCATGTACCATCTTTTGTGCAAAATCCAAAAGCTTGGAACTAACCCCTTTGGAGCGGTGTTTTTCGAAGGTTGCTACGCCGTATACATAGTAGCCTTTTTTGTCTTCATATGTCACCGGCAAAAGACTGAGCATCCCGAAAATATCGTCATTTTCGCTGTAAGTTAAAACTCTTTCGATGTTTTCTGCAAGGTAGGTCATAACCCATTCTCTATCGTCTCCAAAGGCTTCCTGCCATAGGTTTGCTATGGTGTCTGCGTCTTTTTCGGTTGCAAATTGTATCATTTTATCACTGCCTTTGCGGTAAATTTTTCCACTATCATGTGTGGTCGGTAGGAAAGCTTAGCTTTTCGTAAGCCTTCATCACCGGTATCCTCTTCGCGGTTTATATACTCAAAATCCATACAGTTATTTCGTACAAATTCTCTGTTAATCATCTGGTAAGCTCCGCTATATTCTGCCAAAGCCTTTTCGATGTGTACCAAAAACGTACTATCCGATAGTTTATCTCCGGCAGTAAATGCTACAACCTTTGAGTCAACTCTTATCAGACCGCCGGAAAAATTAAGAGAAAAGAAATGGTCAAAAGCCTTTTTTACCATAATCTCCTCTTCGGCAAGTCCCTCTTTATCCTTGGCAAGACTGCACCAAACTTTGTGCATTTGTCTTACCTCATCAAGGTTTTCCGGAGTAATTGGTTCATATTTCCAGTTAGGATACTGGGCTATAAAACGGTTTATGTGATTTCGTTTTGAACTTAATTTCTTTCCTACTAGTGTGGCAAGAGATTCAGTTTTGTAAACATAGTCTCCCATATCACGATTTGGAGATATTTCGTATTTTTTCGGAAATTTGGCACTAATATAGTCTGCTTGCTCTTTGGTCAGACCATAAAAGCCGGAGTTTTCCTGAGCTATCTTTTCGATAGCCTTGTCCACGTTATTCCCAATTGGAAACAGGTAAGACTTTTCATTTTTGCCTATGCGAAGATACAAGGTATCTTCATATATGCAAAACTCCATGTCGTAAAGATCTTGCCACAAAAACATGGTAGAAAAGCTGTATTCCATAGACCTTTTTTCGGTCATGTTTAAATATTTTTCAAATTCGGTGCGATTGGAAAGTTCCACTTTCCTGAATTCCAACATAGTTAATCCTCACTTCTTTTTCGTTCTAACGTACCACGCACACAGTAAAATGGTTATAAGATAGGTGGAAAGTGTGCGTATAGCAAATCTTGTACCAATATCTGAAATAGCATATTCTGTCATCTTCATATCAGTGGCGGTCAGAACAAGGACGTGCCACAAATAGATGTAATAGCTGGCGGAATCTATTGCCTTTACCGGAGGGAGTTTCATAGCTTTTTCCCCCAGCTTGATGGCAATATTGTAGCAGGTGAAAATGGCACACATACAGTACAGCATATGTATCAATTCAGAAATGTAATATGGTAAAATACGAAGGTATCCCAGCCAAATCTCTGCTACGGCAGTAATGGCGTATAGTGCAAAAATCCAGATTTTTGACTTTGATATAATCTCCTTGAAACGGTCATAGTTTTTGCCTATGTAGCAACCTATAACCCAATAGACGAGATATGTGGTGAAAACTCTGTCGTTGTACATTCCAAATACATTTCCAAGGAAGAAAATTCCCAGAATAGAAATGACAAGTGACACAAGAATACCAAGAACTGCAGGAACTTTAGCCACCATAACATCCCATAGCTTTTTTAATAGGTAGTATTGCATTATCACAACAACAAAGTAAAACTGTGCCGATAGATCTCCTCGCAGTATATACATTCCTAAGTCCTTTAAGCTGAATGGGTAGTACTTGTGGTCAAAAAAGAACATATAGTATACTGTGACGGCGATAATGTATGGAATATAAATTTTGGTGAACCGTGCCAGTATATACGGCAGGTATTTCTCCTTTTTTTCGGAAAGATAAAGTTTTGCCCCGGAAAGCATGATGAATCCCTGGACAACAAATGCCGATGCCTTCCAAGCCGAAAAGATAACTGTTTGAGTCACTGTTCCGGAAACTAGCTTCGTAACCGGCTCGGAACTTATGTGAATGAATATAACCAGCAAACATAATATTACGTTAAGCAGTGATATTTCATATTTTTTCATAAAAATACCTCAATATACATTATTATACCTAATATTTTACCACACAGAGCAAATAAAGTCAATTTATAAGGAAAATATCCAGATAAAAATAAGTGGGTGGTTCTAAAAAAGGTATAAAACAAGCTATCAAAAAGGTTCACAGCAACGTGTAAGCGGTTAAAATGTGCATGTCTATGGAAATAAAAGCTATGCCAGTGGTCGCAGGAGAAAAGTAATAATTTTGTTATTCTGTAAATTGCAACAAAAAGTAGTAATTTCCCACATAACAAAAACAATGTTCTTTGAAGGAGATTACAAGTTTTGTGCTAAATCCTGTTCTTTGACAATAAAAAAGCCGCAATTTTATGTAAATTGCGACTTTTTATTGATTTTTCGAAAACCATTGTATTTATTTTAGGCTTTTTGTTTCGGGTGCACACACAGGTTTTATACTATTCATATCCCACCACATTATTTTGGCGTAGTCTGCAGTTTCTGTTACCTGCGGATATACAATCGAGCTTGCAGGTTGTACGTCAATTT
>SVKH01000092.1 GCA_015068545.1 Oscillospiraceae bacterium | reverse complement strand
TTTGCGGAGAAAACGTTGTAAGGGACAGGTATGGATACAGCTGTGCCGATAAGGCAAAAGGATGTAGCTTTCATGTAAATAATATTATCCTTGGAAAGGTGATTACCATAGAAAACCTTAAAGACCTGATCGAAACCGGAAAGACAAAGAAAATCTCCGGATTTGTGTCAAAAAGAACAGGGAATAAGTTTGATGCTTACCTAAAATATGTAAACGGAAAAGTGGAATTTGAATTTTAACTGAATTTATGCTTGACAAAGCATGGAAAAGGTTATAAATTATTAGAAGATATGTCAGAAATACGACAAAAACGGAGGAGAAAAACATGATTGAGATTGAAAAAAGTGACTTTTTTGAAAAGGGTAAAGACGGAGTAAGACGCATACTTACACCGGATGATAAAAAAATTGATATAGTTGAGTTTGACGATAAAAAGCTTTGCTATGTAAAAAGTGGTATGGGATATCCTGCAATCTACCCTATGCACGAAACCGTGTTTGAACCTAAAGCAGAGGCAATTTTGATGGACTTGGACGGAACAAGCGTACATAGTGAATCATTCTGGATGTGGGTTATAGAGCAAACCACAGCAAGACTTTTGGGTGATGCAAACTTTAAAAAGGAAGCTGAGGATGAGCCTTTTATCTCCGGACATTCTGTTTCTGAGCATTTGCAATACATGATAGATAAGTACGCAAAAGGTGCAAGCTTGGAGCTTGCAAGACAGTACTATTTTGATATAGTAAACTACGAAATGGACGAGATTTTGAAGGGAAGAGGAAAGCAGGATGCATTTACCCCTGCGCCAAATCTGAAGGAATTTTTGCTGACAGTAAAGAAGGAAGGCATTAAGATAGGTCTGGTTACCAGCGGTCTTTACGAAAAGGCTATGCCGGAAATTATTTCTGCATTTAAACAGCTTGATATGGGCGATCCGGTAGATTTTTACGACAGCATTATAACAGCAGGATATGCCCTGAGAAAAGGTCAGACAGGTACTTTGGGAGAGCTTGCACCAAAGCCACATCCTTGGCTTTATGCAGAAACTGCAAGAGTTGGACTTGGCATACCTTTTGAGAGAAGAAACAAGGTGATAGGTATAGAAGATTCATCGGCAGGTGTTGTATCTATTAAGCTTGCAGGATTCTCCTGTGTGGGTATTTCCGGCGGAAATATTGAGCAGGCAGGCGTTGGCGATATGTGTGATTACAAGATAAATAACCTTATGGAGATGCTTGATATTATACTTTAATAAAAGTAAACTAAGTGCAACACACCCATAGGAGGAAAAACCATGATATACAAAAATCTGGAAGTATTTAATGTAGGTGAAATAATAGAGGAAAACGGCGTGATGAAGTGGCTCCGAGTTCCGAAAAATGTGTACGATAATATGGACGGAGAGCAAGGCAAAAATATGTGCACCAATTGTACCGGAGTTGAGCTACGTTTTGTGATGCTTGATGACAGCGTAACATTGCGTATGCGCTCGGTGGGTACGGAAGGCAGTTTCCATGTATATAGAGGCAGTATTCAGGGTGGATGGGAAGACCACGAGGTCAATAAAAATGTTGGCGAGGAGTATACCGATTTTATTATAAAGCAGTCTGACCGTCCGCATATACTAAAGCAGATTTCCGAAGAATTTGATATGCCTTTTTCACCATACGTTATCCGTGTGATATTCGACAAAGGATATTATGAAATAGAAGATATTATAGGGGATATTAAGCCGGCTACTAAGGATATGTTACCCAAAAAGACATATCTGGCATATGGATCATCTATAACTCATGGATCTAACGGAATAGACAACTCACATTTTTGGGTGTCGCAGGTTGCACACAATCTGAAAATGGACTGCCGAAATCTTGGCATGGCAGGAAGTTGCCTGATGGAGCCTGAAATGGTAGATTATGTGGCATCCGAGGGAGAAAAAGGAAACTGGGATATTGCCACATTGGAACTGGGGATAAATGCCCTTGGATGGGATGAGGGAAAAATTACCGAAAGAGTGACTAATACTCTTGTGCAGGTAGCAGGAAGAAATCCTCAAAAACCTATATTTGTGATTTCACCATTCTATAATATGGACGATTACGAAAATACAGGCGATTCGGAAAAATGGAGAAGAAAAATCGCAGAAATTGTGACGGAACTGGCTTACCCTAACGTTACCTATATAAACGGAAAGGACCTATTGGGCGATATGTCGCTGATATCGGCAGATTATGTTCATCCTAATATTTACGGTATAGCTCAAATAGGGGAAAGACTTACAAAGATTATTAAAGAGAGAATATAGGAAGATACAAAAAATTGACCTCCTGTTCGTAATAGAACGAGAGGTCAATTTTTTTGTTTTATAGAAGTTTGCTTTTCCTACGAAATCAAAATGTTGATAAAATACCAGTTCAAGTTTTAGGTAGCTTTGTTCTGTATAAAACCGTATTTGCCCTGATTCTTACCTTATATCATCTACTACCGATTCCGGTGGAGAAAAAAGCTTTTCCGGATTTTCAATTAGCTTTTTCAAAAGCTTGAACGCACAGGAGTAGTAGTGTCCATCGCATATTCTTTCGTCACAGACAAGAGTGAAATCTATCATGCGGTGCTTATCTGTGCCTCCGTCGCGGTTTATGGTATATTTGGTATGTTTAGCTCCCATTGTTATAAACATAGGTAGATTGCCGAAATTGTACAGATGGTGATATATAGGAGGCATACCCAAGGAACCGAGATTGCTTATAAACATTGATCCATGGAAGGGACTGAGGTTTATAATTGCGTTTGGAAGCAGACCAAAGTAGTCAATCAGCTTTAAAAAGCTTACCGTTCCCCTTAGGGCTATACCCGGAAGGCTTACCAGTATTCGTGCCGCTGTATCCATACTGTTGCGGTCACCCTCCTGCTTGTTTTCGGAAACTAAACGGTTGATGTTGTCATATATTTCGGGTAGAGTATCTGTGGGGTTTATGTGAAATTTTACCACCGATTCCGGTGCGTTTAGTTTAAGCTCCTTTTTTACAGTAAGGCATACTTGTATGCCGTTTCTTGCATATAGTCTTTGACCGCGGATGTATCGGTTAATCCCCGGATACTGAGAAATTACCCTTGCGTAAGCCGCAATAAAAACGTGCATCATACCAAGACCAACCATACCTTCTTGTCTTTTTTGACGCAAAAATTCTTCACATTTTGTAATGTCTGCCGATGCATAAAAAGAGTTTGTAGCTCCCGAACGAGTTGGCATAATAAAGGGAGTCATGGCATCCATTGGGATGCTGCTTCGTATTCTTCTGCCTTCTTTAGTTATCATATTAACACCGAACCTTCCCATAATATATAACTATTATATCATATTTTTCAGCAAATTTCAAGAAAAATCGACACTAGATTTATAGAAGGGATGCACCAATATTTACCAAACAAAAAAATAAAATCGAAAAAAATGAAAGTTGTCCTATATGTCCCGATTTAATGTGATAATATGGTATTGTCAAAAATTGCGAAACGCACCAAGCTCCGGTGTGTTTTTTCTTTACCCATAAAATTTTAGAGTAAAGTAAGACACAGAATACACTGCTATAAAAAAGTACATTGCTGCCTGAATGCGATGTTGCTCCGTATTATTAAGCAGAATATGGGGCAAGGTCGTTTTTTTGTTGGAGGTGAAAAGATGGAAAAAAGAACACTTTGTAAAAGATGTGCGGAGAACTACCGCACTGCCGGATATCTTGTAAAGGACATGGACTTTCAGTATGTGAGGGAACCCTGTGACATTTGCTCTCACCCCGGCATTGAGTATGAAATTGCAAAAAGAAGAGGAGGTGAGAGCTGTGAACACAGTTGAGTTCTGGTTGGGAGATGAAGGTCAGGCACTTTTATCCAGTTGGGCAAGAGACGGTTTGGGAGTGAAAGAAATTTCACAAAAAATAGGGGTAACCTGCCGTACTATGGCAAAGTGGATAGGAAAATATCCCAAAATCCGTGAAAGAGTGTATTCCTCAAAGCAGGTGATTGACGCTAAAGTAGAGGAAGCAATTTTGAAAAAGGCACTGGGATTTGAGACAACAGAGGTTCGGCAGGTGAAAAAAGCTAACGGAGACGAGGAGCTGACTGCCGTTACAAAACTGGTGCCTCCTGATATTTCTGCTTGTTCTATGTGGCTAAAAAATAGTTGTCCGGAAAAATGGAGCGATGCAAAAGAGCCGGATGGATCTAAAGTGGATGAGATTCTTTCTCGGCTAGACAAGGACGCTGAGGAGGATGGAGGTGAGTTCTGATTTTAACCAGTAAGCAAAGGGAGTTTTGGAAAAAGGCAAACCGCCGATGGAATATAAAAGAAGGGGCAACCAGGAGCGGAAAAACGTATCTGGATTATTTTCTGATACCAAGGAGGATAAGGGCTTGCAAAGGACAAGGACTGATAGTACTTATTGGTAACACAAAAGGGACTCTTTGCCGTAACATTTTAGAGCCTATGCGTGCAATATGGGGTGAGGAGAATGTTGGAAGAGTAAGGGGCGATTCCACAGTAATGCTGTTTGGGAAAAAATGTCATATATTAGGGGCAGACAGAGAAACAGCAGTATCCAAGCTTCAGGGAGCAGGAATAGAATACTGCTACGGTGATGAGATTACAACTTGGAATAAGCAGGTTTTTGAAATGCTGAAATCACGACTGGATAAGCCAAACTCCTGCTTTGACGGCACCTGCAACCCTGCCGGACCTAATCACTGGCTGCTAAAATTTTTGGAAAGCGATGCAGATGTTTTCAGACAGCACTATACCATATATGATAACCCGAATCTGCCGGAGGATTTTGTAAAAAACTTGGAAAAAGAATATGAAGGGACAGTGTTCTTTGACCGATTTATTTTAGGAAAATGGGTTATGGCAGAGGGACTTGTGTATCCTATGTTTTCCGAAAATAATGTGTTTGATGAGGAAGTGGATGGCGGTGATTATTACATTTCCGTTGACTACGGTACTTTAAATCCGTGTAGCATGGGACTATGGTGCGTAAAAGAAAATGAGGCATACCGAGTGGCAGAATACTATCACGATGGGAGAGAATCTAATAGCCTTAAAACCGATGAGGAGTACTATGCAGAGCTTGAAAAACTGGCAGGAGACAAAAATATAGTTTCGGTAGTACTAGATCCGTCTTGCGCAAGCTTTATTGAAACCATCAGAAGGCATGGAAAGTTTTCCGTAAGGAAGGCAAAAAATGATGTACTGGACGGTATCAGGACTACATCCGGATATTTATCCTCCGGCAGGATTAAGGTTCACCGAAGCTGCAGAAGCATTATCCATGAATTTGGGGCTTATTCATGGGATACAGACGCAAATTTTGACAAGCCCTTGAAGATAAATGACCACGCAATGGATGATATGCGATATTTTTGTTATACAATTTTAAGGAGGTTATGGCGATAGATGAATGTTTTGAAAAAGGTGAAGGAGTTTATCGGTACCCGAGAATCCTTGGAGGGCTTGGGTGTTCAGAACGCAGCGCCAAAGAGACAGCAGGATATGACCGAGCTTTTTGCAAGGATATATAAAAATTCCGGCAGGCTTTCTCTTCCGGCTGTGATCTCGGGAGAGGTGGCAAGGCTTGTAACTCTTGAATTTAAATCCGAAATAACCGGAAGCAAAAGAGCAGAGTTTTTATCCTGCCAATATGACAGGATTATCCCGAAAATAAGGGAAATAACCGAAACAGCCTGTGCTCTTGGCGGAGTGGTACTAAAGCCTTATGTAAAGGACGGTAAGATTGAGATTACTTGCGTTACTCCGGACTTGTTTATTCCTACCGAAATTAATCCTTACGGTGAGATTACCGGCGGAGTTTTTATCGATAGAATGCACAAGGGTGGAAAGGTGTACACAAGGCTTGAAAGTCACAGCTTTGATGGCGGAGTATACATAATAGAAAACAAGTGCTATATTTCGGACAGGATAGGAAACGTAGGAAGAGAGATACCATTAGCCACTGTGGACGCATGGCGCAGAATCAGGCCAAAGGTGGTAGTTTCGGAGCTTACTAAGCCACTATTTGCATATTTTAAGATACCTTCAGGGACACTTAGCTTACCATTGGGAGAAGCTGTTTTTT
>SVKH01000091.1 GCA_015068545.1 Oscillospiraceae bacterium | reverse complement strand
TGACATAACCATAGAAGAAATATCTGCAACCAGTGGAACATCTCCTGTATCAGGTAGCTCGTTGAACTTTGTACCATAGATTGTGTTGTTAAGGCAGATGTAGAAATAGTCTGCATCCTTTGAGAAGGTGCTCTTGTCTAGCTTAGGAATGTATGAGAATGTCTTGTCGGCAGAAGATGCAATCTTATTAACTGTGATATATCTTTCTGCTTCCTGAGCTGCTTTTTTAGCCCATTGACCAGTAATTACGATGTCGCACTTCTTATTCTTGTTACCAAGATTCATAGGGATCATTGTGAATTGGCTGGATGCGCCGCCTTGAAGGAAAAGAATCTTGTAATTGTCCGGAACGTGCATAAGCTCTCTAACCAATGCTTCGCAACCGTTAATAATAGCTTCATAATCCTTTGATCTGTGGCTCATTTCCATAACGGACATACCGCTATCGCCATATTCTACCATTTCCTTTTGTGCTCTTTCCAAAACTTCAACAGGAAGCGCAGATGGACCTGCTGAGAAATTATAAACTCTGCTCATATTAATACCTCTTTCTTTTTTCGTAATGGGTTTATTATACTCCAAAAAAACTTATAGGTCAACCGAAAAATGCAAAAAAATCAACAAGTTGTTAAAATCTTCACAAAAATCCACTATTAGTTGACTTTGTTCGCTATGAAGTATTTTTCGCAGGCATCTGCAATTGCCCAGGCAAGCTTTGACCTATACACAGAATCCATCAGGTTTTGCTCTTCCTTGGGGCTTGTAAGAAACCCGCATTCTATCAGTATTGCCGGCATAGGAGTATCCTTCATTAGAAAGAGTGTTCGGTCCGCCGGCTTTACTTGGGCTGTCTTTGCACCGGTTACATCGCTCATGCGTGCTTGTATTTGCTCACACAGCTCCCTTATATCTTCGTGATTTTTATCGTAAAATATTCTGATGCCAGATGCACTGGGACTGGGGTAAGAATTCATGTGTATACTGATAAATAGCTGACAATTACTGTTTTCCATTATTTTGCGACGGTTTTTCATATCTTCCAGTTTTTTTTCGCGAATTGTGGTACTTTTTTCGGACCATAGACCAAGACTTGAGGTTCTTGTAAGATGTGCAGTTATATTTTTTGCCACCAGTATTTCTGCGGTTTTACGGGCCACATTTAAGTTTATCTCCTGTTCAATACTTCCAAGTGCTCCTACGCATCCGCCATCAGGCTCACCATGACCGGGATCGATTAAGACAGAGATTTCGTCGGATTTATCTTGAGTAAGGGCATAAATTCCGGCAGAAAACATAGGAATAATAGCAATGATTAAGGAAATAGTAATCAGCATTTTTTTGTCAATAATTAAAAACATCATATCACCTACGAAAGTATATGATATGATGCTTTATATTTATTCATTATTTTGGATTGGTTCTAAAAGTGCAACCTTTGTGGATTCTATTCGGTGCTCCTTTATTTTGGAGACCTTTATAGACATACCAAACGCCTCAAGAGAAGGTGTTGAGCCATCCTTTGGGATTTCGCCAAGCTGGGCAAAAATCAAACCGCCGAAGGTGTTGTACTCTTCGATAGGAAGAGGAATATCAAGTGTTTGACTGACAAGCTCGATATCGCATGAACCGCTGATTCGCCATGTGTTATCATCAATTTTGACAATATCGTTTTCTTCATCTGAGTCGTTCTCTTCCGAAAGATTTCCTACTATTTCTTCCAATAGATCGTTCATTGTTATGATGCCACTTATTCCGCCGTATTCATCCAATACAACGGCAAAGTGATTCTTTGCCTTTTGCATTTTTCTGAAAAGGTCATCTGCCTTTACTGTTTCCGGAACAAAGAACGGTGTTTTAAGAATCTTTTTGGTATCACTTCCGTTAAGTCGAGCTTTGTAGTAGTCTGAGCTTGACAAGATACCTATGATGTTATCGATGCTTTCGTTGCACACAGGATACACGCTGTGATTGGTTTCGGATATGATTTTATCCCAATCTTCTGTTTCCTCTATCCACAAAAACTCTGTGTCGGTACGGTGTGTCATAATATCGCCCACCTGAGTATCATCAAGTTCGAAGATATTATGTATCATTTCTTTCTCTTCAGGGTCAATGGCTCCGCTTTCGCTGCCTATGTCCACCATCAGCCTGATTTCTTCTTCCGTTACTTCTTCTTCAGTGTCACTTGGTTTTATACCGAAGATAAGCAAAAATACATTTGAAACTGCGGTAAGAGTGAAGGAAACCGGCAAACCGATATAGTAGATAAAGGTGAGAATTGTTGCAAATTTTAATGCAATGGCATCCGGATACATTTCTGCTATTCGTCTTGGCATATGAATGCAGAAAATGAACATAAGCACCACTAAAATAACTACTGAGAGTAGAAGTGAAAGACTAATGTCCATATCTGCAAATAGCCATGCACTTAGTGTAGAAACGCCCAAAGTTGATATAAATAGTTCTGCCAGAATCATAAAGACTCTTATAGAACTATAGAACTGTGCATGGTTTTCTATAAGGAACATTAGCTTTTTTGCTTGTTGGTTCTTTTCGCCGGAGAGCTTTTGCATCCTTGCTTCATTAGCATTCTCAACTGATTCTTCCAAGCACCTTAATATACCTGTTAAAAGTATTAAACAGAAAATCCATGTACTTCGAGAGGGAATGGAATCCAAAAATCATCATCCTTTCAATTTTAAACATAAGTGTATAATAGCAAACTTTATTGTGTTTGTCAATTATTTATAAAATCCAAGTTTTTTTACAGTTCTAAGTATTCTTGCACCTGATGGCAGCATGATAATTTCCTCTTCGCTCATAATTCTCATAGCGATGATGAGAAAAGCATAAAGGAGAACTGCCACACCTATTGATAGGATAGTTGCAAGCAAGTTAACACTTGTTAAAAGCATTGTGACTTTGTACACAATTACAGTAGCAAGCCCCATTAAGCTAGTTGCAATTACAGGCTTTACAACGAATTTTTTTAGACTAAGATTTAGAGAAACCTGACGTTTTAGTACAGTAAATCCGTATGTAAAGGATATAACCTGACATACTATTGAGCCGATAGGTGCGCCGTATATATTTATTTGTGGCTGACGTATCAGTATAATATTCAGAATAAATTTTGCAGTGCATCCTATCAGCAATCCTGTGGACGGAGCCAAAACCTTACCGCAGCCCTGAAGAGAACCGGAAATAGTCTGATTAAGGGCTGTAAATATCATGGCAATACTGCTTATCTGCATAAGATCATATCCAAGCTGTGCGTTAGGATACAACATTCCATATATTGGTTTGGCAAGTACAATGTATCCGGCAGCGCAAGGCATAATTATCAGTATAGATATTAGTAGTGAGTAGATAACCTTTTCCGAAGCACTTTTTTTATCTCCTTTTGCAAGAGCTCCAGCAATAGCCGGTACCAAAACGGTAGAAAAGGATATATTAAGAGCCAAAGGTAGATTTATAAGAGCATCACATTTTCCTAATTGTCCTGAAAGTCTTGCTGCTTCCTTTTGAAGCTGCTCAAGGGTAGGGTTTACTATTTGCGGAATATTAGAATATCCCGGAATAACTTGTGCAAAGGCAACTTCTATACCGCGTGTTATGGTAGCTGTGTCTACCAAGCGGTTTACAGCCGAGATAATGGAACCCAAGGAAATCGGGATAGAAATCATCAAAATGCTTTTGAATAAAGTGCCGATAGGATCTGTTAATGTAGGTGCATCTGATGATGCCATTTTTTCTTTTATATCTTTGGAGCGTTTTTTGTAGAAGAAATACAGATATAAAAAGCTCAGCACAGTAGAAACTGTTGTAGCAACTTGTGCACCTGCTGCCATAAACATTGCACGTCTGTCCGCATCCTGAGGAGAAATGTCGTACAGTGTCTCCAGAACAGAAGGGAAGAAAGCAAGAACATAAACTATCAGTACTGTAAGAGTACATTTAAAAAACTGCTCCAGTACCTGAGAAGAACTGGTAGCCTTCATGTTCTCCATACCCACAAAATATCCGCGTATTACCGAGGATACACATACAAAAAGTATAGATGGAGCAAGGCACATAAGAACATAGCTGGTGCCGGGCATACGGATAATTTCCCGTGCAATAAAGTCCGCACCGAAGTATAGCAGTGCCGAAGCTGCCAAGCCTATTGCAGAAAAAAGTATAAGTGCCGATTTAAATATTCTGTGTGCACCTTTGTAGTCGCCTATGGCGTTTCGCTCAGATGTCATTTTGGAAATAGCATTTGGTATGCCTATTGATGACACAGCAAGCAGCAGGGTATATACCTGAAACCCTGCGTTTAGGTAGCCGTTGCCAAGGTCGCCGAAACCACGAATGTTGGTTATTACAACTCGGTACACCATTCCCAGCAGTTTAACTGCTATCTGGGAAAACATGACTATGGCTACATTTATCATAAATGAAGTTTTTTTGTTGGTTTTCTCCATGGATACTCTCCTAAAAAATTAACTATAAATTATATTATAAGACTTTTTCTGAGTATTATCAAGTAAAATTTATAATTTTTAGCAGAAATGTAAAATATAAGTTAAAATTCCTTGACAATATGCCGATAAAAGACTAAAATAGTATTTATGATAAAATAGGAGTGATATGATTATGATTATAACCAAAGCACCTAAGGGTACTGAGGATTTATTGCCACAGGACAGTTACCGCTGGCAATATCTTGAAGAAAAATTTAAAAAAGTTTGTGATAATTTCGGGTATAAGGAGATTCGTGTTCCTACATTTGAGCATACCGAGCTTTTTGAAAGAGGAGTAGGCGACACTACCGACGTTGTGGAAAAGCAGATGTACACCTTTTTGGATAAAGGCGACAGAAGCATCACACTTCGTCCTGAGGGTACAGCCTCGGTTGTAAGATGCTTCCTTGAAAGGAATTTATATGCCGAAACTCTACCTCTTAAGATGTGGTACAACCTGCCATGCTTCAGATATGAGAATAAGCAAAAGGGAAGACTCAGGGAGTTTCATCAGTTTGGCATAGAGGCATTTGGCTCAAAAGGCCCGCTTATTGATGCCGAGGTAGTGACTTTAGCTATTACATTTCTCAAAAACGTGGGACTTTCCGATCTTAGCGTAAACATCAACAGTATTGGTTGTCCTGAGTGCAGAAGAAAGTATAATGAGATTCTAAAGGATTATCTTCGTCCTAAAATTGACGAGCTGTGTGATACCTGTAAAAACAGATTTGAGCGCAATCCTTTGAGAATACTTGATTGTAAATCAAATATCTGTGGTGAGCTGGTAAAGGATGCACCAAGACTACTTGACCATATTTGTGATGAATGCCGAGAACATTTTGAAGCATTTAAAAAGACACTTGACAGTGTGGGTATAGAGTATAAGGTAGATGACGGGATTGTACGCGGACTTGACTACTATACCAAAACTGTATTTGAGATTATCTCAGGTCCGTTCACAGTATGTGGTGGCGGAAGATACGATGGTCTTGTAGAAGAATTAGGTGGAGATTCCACTCCTGCTATTGGCTTTGGTCTGGGTATAGAAAGACTTCTTATCAGACTTTCTGAGCTGGGTATAGAGATACCAAATACCCAAAAACCGGACCTTTACATTGCACCTCTTGGTGAAAAAGCGCAAGAGGCAGCAGGAAAACTATGCTTTGACCTAAGAGTGCAAGGTATTTCGGCAGAAACCGACCTTATGCAAAGAGGACTAAAACCCCAGATGAAATATTCAAACAAAATAGGCGCAAAATACACCCTTGTTTTAGGCGATAGCGAAATAGAAACAGGAAATATTAAACTAAAAAATATGGAGACCGGAGAGCAAACCGAGCTTGATATAAATAACATTGCTGACTTTTTTAAGGAGGGAAAATAATGGATACAATGCAAGGATTAAAACGTACTCACTACTGTGGTGAGGTAGAAGGAATCGGAAATAGTGTTGTAGTTGGCGGATATGTGCAGAAGATTCGTAACATGGGTACACTTATCTTTATAGATTTAAGGGATAGAACAGGCATAGTACAGCTTGCTTTTGATGATACTTCAAATAGGGAAGTTTTTGAAAAAGCAGCATCTTGCCACAGCGAATATGTGCTTATGGCAAAGGGTGTGGTAAGAGAAAGAGAAAGTAAAAATGCCGCAATCAAAACCGGTAATATAGAGATTTTTGTGGATGATTTAAGGATTCTTGCCAAGGCACAGACTCCTCCTTTTGAAATCACAGACGATACAAACGTAAATGAGGAATTAAGACTAAAATACCGTTATCTGGATTTAAGAAGAAAGCC
>SVKH01000090.1 GCA_015068545.1 Oscillospiraceae bacterium | reverse complement strand
ACGGTAAAACCACTTTTTCTCAACAGCTTCGCCTCATCCGTCATAGCAACGGCAAAGCAATCCACTCCGCTTTCTAAAAGTGCTCTGCAGCACTCCTCATAGCCATGACCGTAAGCATCAGCTTTAACCACCGCCATGATACCTGCTTTAGGACTGGTTATTTTTCGTATGTTTTCTACGTTACTTTTTAAATTGTCAAGATTGATTTCTGCCCAGGTTCTGTTCATTGTATCCAATTCCTTTTTATTTTATCATAGTCTTTCGTCTTTTTCCACAGGAAATATATGGGGAATGGCATCTACTATGTCACTTGCAGTCATTCCGTTTTCCCCAAATATTGATGCCGCTTTATCTCCGGCTTTTCCATGAAGATAAACAGCCAGCTTTGCCGCATCGGTAAGGCTTTTACAGCGGTGAGCAAGACCTGCCGCCATACCGGCAAGCACATCGCCACTACCTGCTGTTGCCATACCGCTGTTGCCGGTCAAATTAAAATACATAGCTCCATCAGGAGCTGTTATTATAGTATGATTTCCTTTTAAAACTAGTGTCACAAAGTACTCTTTTGCAAATTCAGCAGAAAGCCTGCATCTGTTTTTTTCCACCTCAGCTACACTTCCTCCCAGAATGCGGGAAAATTCCATGGTATGCGGAGTTAGCATAACCTCCGACCTGCAATTACGCAGCATATCGGGGTTTTCCTTTAATGCAAAAAGTCCGTCTGCATCTATAATCAAAGGACAGGTAACATTCTCCATCACTTTAAATAAAAGTTCCTTTACATAGTCTTCCCGACCTATTCCGTTACCGAAAAGCACTACATCAAAATCCTTGATTTTTTCTATTATTTTATCCTGTTCCTTTTCAAAATCCGCAGGAAATACCGTAGCCTCCACAACTGAGCTTTGTATAATATCGTTAAGCTCTTTTGGCACACATACTGTGCATAGTCCAGCTCCACTTTTAAAAACAGCTCTTGCCGCAAGAGTGACCGCACCTGCCATACCCATGCTTCCGCCTATTACGAACACCTTGCCGTAGTCGCCTTTATGAGAGTTACGCTGTCTTTTTGGAAGAAGGCGCAAAACCTCATTCTCATCCACGGTTTCTGCCTTTACTAAAGAAAGTGCATCATGGGGAATCGTTATATCAGCTACCTCTATACTTCCGGCGTAGTCACATCCCGGGAAAAGCAAAAGTCCCATTTTGTATGCAGCGAAGGTAATGGTTTTATCTGCCTTCACAGCAGCATTTGCCACTTCTCCGGTATCTGCATTAACTCCTGACGGCATATCAACCGATAGAATATAGCGGCTGAGTCTGTTAATTTTTTCTATCACGTCTACCAAAAATTCCGGCACTTCTCCCTTTATACCTGTACCGAAGATGGCATCGCATACGCAGTCCGATCTTTCAAGGTCAATTTCAAAATCCGGACTTTGGCAGGAGTACATCTCCACTCTCATATTAGTTAAAATATTGTAATTTACAAGTGCATCACCGGCAAATTCTCTGCCCATAGCAAGATAAACCTTCACGTCCTTACCACAGGATACAAGATGCCTTGCTATGCAAAGTCCGTCTCCGGCGTTATTCCCTTTGCCGCAGACGATAGTGATTTTTTCAAAACATTCCATAGCACGGGCACAAGCTGCACCGGCATTTTCCATAAGAACAATTCCCGGAATACCATACTCCTCTATGGCTGTTTTGTCAGCATTTCTCATTTCCTCTGCAAAGCAAACCTTCATACACTACCTCTTTTATTATATTCAAAATTCCTATACAATCTGCCCTTTATTTTTCCAAAATAACATACGCCATACACAGTTTATCCGTATGAGAAATCGACACATGAATATTCTCTATACCAAGATTTTTGCACACTGTTTCGGCATTTCCAAAAAGATTGATGTAAGGCTTTCCCTTTTCATCACGAAGCACCTCTACATCCCGAAGTCCAAAACCGGAAACTCCCGTACCAAGTGCTTTTGAAAAAGCTTCCTTTACGGCAAAATTAGCCGCAACTGTCTGGTACGGTTTCTTTTTACTTTGAAAAAGCTCCTGCTCATCCTTGGTAAAGAACCTTTCGGAAAAACCTTCCGGTGCATCCTCAATCCGATTGATGTCGCATATATCGCAACCTATGCCGTAAATCATTCCTCCGGCACCCAGTTTTGTGGCGGTACCACTCTTGGCGCTACGGTATGCAAGTTTCTCAGAATTTTCTCATTCGGTTGGAAGTAAACTCTCTTCTTATCGCCGTCTTTGAAAAATTCTGCGTAGTACACGTTATCCGCCTTTATATCCCCTGCAAGGTCTATTTCGGTTGCCGGCGAAGAAGGTGCCTCTGATGCAAGACCAAATGCCTCCACAGACTTGAAGTCGATGGACATAGCACGCTTTCTGGAGGATTTGGCAAAGATTTTATCAATGTCTAAAATGCTGTTTGTAAGGATGTATTCGTACTCAATATTGCACCTTCTCATAAGGAATACAGCACCGTAAACAGTAGCTGCAATAAGCAGGAAGCCAAATCCAAAAAGAAGATTATTAAATATCAAAAACAACTCGCACAGCACCAATGCTCCAAGTACAATACCTGTCTTTTTTACCATGTCCTTTGGTGTAGTTTTCTTTTTAACAATATATTCGCAAAAAATATCCATGTTATTACTCCTCATTAACTAAAATTTCGTATAACTTACGAAGTGCTCTGCCTCTATGGCTCACTTCGTTTTTCTCATCCGGTGTGGCAAGACCAAAGCACTTGCCAATCTCTGTGCTGAAAAACAGCGGATCGTATCCAAATCCACCCATGCCTTCTTCGGCAAGCTGAATTTCTCCCTCTGTTCTGCCTTCCGTCACATATTCCATCCCATCCATACCTATGTAGGCTATGGCGGCAACGTAATGTGCCTTACGGTTTTCCTTACCTTCCATCAGCTCCAGTAGATGTCGGTTTCTCTCTGCATCATCCGCATCCTCACCTGCGAATCTGGCAGAATAAATTCCCGGAGCACCGTCCAGTGCATCTACGCAAAGTCCGGAATCATCGGCAATCACAGGATAGTCACACATAGACGCAACGACTCTTGCCTTCAGCATAGCATTTTCCGCAAAGGTTGTGCCTGTTTCCTCAATTTCCACATTTATCCCAACGTCCTTCATGGAAATTACTTCATAATCCATTTTGCCCAAAATCTCCTGAAATTCACGGATTTTTCCCTTATTACCGGTTGCTGCAACAATTTTCATACTATCTTCCTTTCTATGTAACTTCTGCCTGCAATAATAGCTGGCTATAACTTTATTTTATAAGTAATATATTATAAATTTCGAAAATGGTTTGTATATCATTTTATCCATTTCATTATGGCGCAAGTATCTCTACCGTCATTGTACTTAAAAGTATTTTCTTCATAATGATTCCTTTCAGTAGCTTTTATTAAAAATCACTATTATACTACACTCAATTATACCCTCTTTTTATTGTATCACACCCTAACGGAAATTTCAATATAAAAGCTTAAAATATCGTCTATACAAAACCCTAAAGTATTGCGGCATTTTTTAAATATCTCGTCACCCTTTAACTAAAAAGTATTGTAGTCAGCAGAAAACTGTGGTATAATTAAAAGGATAAAATTTATTTGCGGTGATAAAGCTATGGAAGAAAAAATCACAATATTCGGGACAGTTACCGAAATTATATACCAAAATCCCGATAACGGCTATACCGTATGCGAAATTGACTCTCCAACTGACGGTCTTTTCGCCGCCACAGGGTATATGCCTTATCTTGGCGAGGGTGAAAATGTACACGTTACAGGTAGCTGGACATTCCACCCTACCTATGGTGACCAGTTTAAAATTCAATACTACGAATGCGTGCTTCCCACAGACGAAAGCTCTATTTTGGAGTACCTTTCTTCCGGCGTGATATACGGAATACGCCGCAAAACTGCCGAGAAAATAGTGGCGCTATTTGGTACAGAATCCTTGGAAATCATTCTGACAAATCCTGAAAGGCTTGCCGAAATAAAGGGCATTTCCCGCGAAAAAGCCATAAAAATAGGAGAATCATATCTGGAAATCCAGTCTATGCAAGGGATTATGATGTTCCTGCAGCAATACGGCATATCCACCCAGCTTTCGGTGAAGGTGCATCAAACCTTGGGAGGAAACGCTGTTAATCTAATTAAGGAAAACCCTTACATACTGGCGGACAAAGTAAACGGAATTACCTTTAAAACATCGGATACAATAGCACATCTTATGGGAATGCCGAAAAATTCTCTCCTAAGGATAAAATCGGGAATTATATATCTTTTAAATAATATCTGCTACACACATGGTCACTCCTACTACCCAAAATCAAAGCTGACAGAAGAAATAGTATCAATCCTCGGTGTATCAATGGAAGAAGCAGAAAACGGAGTAACAGCACTGGAACTGGAGCATCAGATATACACCTCCGAAATAAACGAAGATACGGTGTGCTATCTATACTCCTTCTTTACTGCCGAGATTTTTGTAGCCCAAAGGCTTTCATCTATTTCCCATAATGTTCCCAAATTCACTCTCAAAGCAGAGGAAATCCGTAAGATTTTGGGTGTAATTGAATCGGAAAAGGGCATAAGCTTTGCAAAAGAGCAGATTGACGCTGTGATAGAATCGGTAGAGAACTCATGCATTGTCATAACCGGCGGTCCCGGAACAGGAAAAACCACTACCATAAATGCTATTATCCGCACGCTTTCCGAGATGCAGCTTTCCATAGCCCTTTGCGCTCCAACAGGCAGAGCCGCAAAAAGGATGACTCAGGTAACAGGAATAGAGGCAAAAACAATTCATCGTCTGCTGGGGTTAAAATCCGGCGAAGGCTCGGATGCGCAAAGCTTTTCCTATGACGAGCACACACCCCTTCCATACGATGTAATAATTGTTGATGAAGTTAGCATGGTGGATATCAGCCTGATGTACAACTTCCTAAAAGCAGTAAAAACCGGAGCAAAGCTGATTTTCTCCGGAGATGCAGACCAGCTTCCATCAGTGGCACCGGGGAACGTTTTAAAGGACATTATTGCAAGCGAAACCATACCGGTGATAAAACTTAACAACATCTTCCGTCAGGCACAGGAAAGTCTTATCATAACCAATGCACATAGAATAAATAATGGCGAAATGCCGGACTATACCGACAAAACCAAAGACTTCTTCTTTTTAAAAAGGTATTCCGGCGAAACTGCGCTTGAAACTATTCTTGATTTGTACAAAAACCGACTGCCTGCCACCTACGGTATAAATCCGGTAACATCTATCCAGATTTTATCCCCGTCAAAAAAGGGAATCGCAGGCTCGGTTAATTTAAACCAACAGATACAAGCTATAATAAATCCACCTAACATTGCAAAAACCGAGTATGCCTACGGCAAAACCATATTCCGCATAGGGGACAAGGTAATGCAAATCAAAAACAACTACGACATTGTCTGGAAAAGACCAAACGGTGAAGTAGGTGAAGGCATATTTAATGGTGATCAGGGCATCATTAAGGAAATTTCCGTAACGGACAAAACTATGACAATCATCTTTGATGATGACAAGGAAACAGAATACCTTTTTGAAAACTTAGACTGTCTGGACCTTGCCTATGCCATTACTGTGCATAAAAGTCAGGGTTGCGAATTTCCATACGTTATCATCCCTATGGGCAATTTCCCACCTATGCTCATGTGCCGAAATCTGCTCTATACTGCAGTAACCAGAGCCAAAACCATGGTTATTATGGTAGGCTCGGAGCAATCCTGCAGAAAAATGGTGGAAAACAACAATGAACAGCAGCGGTATACGGGGCTTAAAAACAGAATTATATCCACCGCAAAGCTACTCGAAAACGAATGAAAAAAATAAAAAAGAGGTTTTTTTAATGAACATAAAAAAAGACACACTGCCAACTATCTCACTGTTACTTGCAGCAACATTATGGGGGCTCACCGGCATTTTTGTGAGGAATCTCACCCAAATGGGGCTTTCCACCTTCGACATGATATTCTTCCGCAGCTCGGTTACGGCAATATCCATGCTGATATTTCTGCTCATAACCGACAGGAGCAAGCTAAAGATAGATATCCGCGACTGGTGGTATTTTTTCGGCACAGGGATACTTAGCTTTTTGCTATTTGGCTTTTGCTATTTTTACACCATAAAGAATGCGTCCATGTCACTTGCCGCAATTCTTTTATACACATCGCCATTTTTCGTAATCATTATGGCGCGAATATTCTTTAAGGAAAAAATAACCGCAGGCAAAGTCATAGGACTTTTGCTTGCAGTTATAGGTTGTTTCCTTATTTGCAACACCGATAAAAACG
>SVKH01000089.1 GCA_015068545.1 Oscillospiraceae bacterium | reverse complement strand
TAAAGTTATTTTCTGTTGTGAGATTTTTATCTCTTACTTCATCAGGCTTTAACAATCTGAAGAAGATTGCTGTTACTTCAGCACGGCTGATATTATCATTCGGTCTTACTGTTCCGTCGGGGTAGCCTACAACGTATGCAAAGTGATCTTCTCCGTTAAGACTTCCCGGTGTACCATAACCATTGCCTGTACCACCGTTATCTTCAACCCATTTTGCATATACGGTAATGTCCTTGGCCATCTTAACTTCTTCAACATACTTGGTAAGTTCCTTGTCTTCATACCAGCCCTCAAATACATAACCGTCTTTTGTAGGCTTTTTGTCAATATCAACGGTTGTGTTACGGTTGTATTTCTCAGCCTTATATTCAGTACCGCCGTTTGATTCGTAGGTCAAGGTGTACTTGGTGGAACCTCCACCTCCACCGCCGCCGGTAGGTGTTTTTTCATACGAATAAGTATAAGTAACGGTTTGTGTATCGGTAGCAGGTGATACAGGTGCAGTATCCCAACTACCGTTTTGGTATCCAGAATTAGCTTTCATTCCTGTGGGGATAAGTGATGTTATGTCAGCAGAACCTGTTTTGCTGTATTTACCTGAACCATCAAGCAGATTTACAACATAAACGACATCTGTACTTGTATCGTCTGCCCATGTTCCGTTTACAACTTTGAAGATAATCTTCTTCTGGAAGATATCAGCAACATTGTCACCATCGTCAGGGTCAGTTGTTCCAATATCATCTTTTTCCCATTGAGCTGTGTAAATATGAACTATTTCGCCTGTGCCATCGGTCTTTAACCAACCCATAAATACATAGCCATCTCTTGTCGGTTCTCCGAGGTCGATATTATCCTGCATTTCAATAGTCTGAACAGTTGTATAATCCTGACCATTAAAGCTCCATACGCCTCTGTTAGGATCTACCTGTATCTTCTGTGTTAAGTCGTATTCCTCGGTTTGAGGAGTTGGATCTGGCTTATCCTCTTCATATTCATCATATACAACATCAGGAGTTTTATGGAAAATGTATACATAAACTACAGGGTCTGTTCCGCTTACTAATATAGGAGGAACCTCTCTCCATTCGCCTGGTGTATCGTGGTCAGGAGCTGCAACTGCAACCGATACATCAGGAATGTGTTCTGTAATGTCGGCAGTGCCGGCTGCACTATAATTTCCTTCTCCATCAAGAAGGTTAACTACCTTTATGATATCTGCGTTTGCTGCACCATCCCAGGTTCCGTTTAAGATTTTAAAGGTAATCTTTTTCTGGTAAATATCAGGAATATTATCACCTTCATCAGGGTCAGGACCGCCACCTATTACGTCAACCTCCCATACAGCAGATAATGTAATGCTGTCAACATTGTAGCTTCCTGCAAGAGAAGCATAGGTGTTACTATTTGTAACCGTTGCTTCATTATATTCCCAGCCAACAAGCGTGTAGCCTTCTTTTACAGCAATGCCGGATGGAAGAAGATTGCTTTCGGAATATCCAACTGTTTTTGCAGGAATATTCTGTACCCCATCAATGTTTCCACCATTGAGATTATATTCTACTGTGTAGGATTTTTCCTTATATTGTGCTACGAGTGTAACAGAAAATACGTCCATAGAGCCTGCAAGCTCTTTATATGTTGTAGCTGGTGTTACATTTATATTTCCAAACTTCCAGCCTGTAAAGATGGAGCCGGCTTTTTCAAGCTCTGCATCGGAAATAAGTTCTGCATCATCATATTCAACAGTTTTATCAGGAATTGAAACAGCTCCCTGATAAGTTCCGCCGGCTAAATCATATTTAACTGTGTAGACATTGTAATAGTTTGTAAAATCAGCTGAGCTTACCACCTGCTCACCCTTCTTTATAATTGGCTCGCCTGAAGGGTTGTAATGAACAGTATATTCTGCCTCGTCATAAATCCAGTTGCCGCCTGTCTCATCAGACTCGGTAATGCGGATAACGTCGCCTTGCATAAATGAGTCATATTGCTTATCTGTGAGAGTCATCTCAAGGGTTCCGTCAGCTGTTTTTGCAGAATCTGAAACTGTCAGCGTTATGTCGCCAACCGGATGCTCGTGGTATGTACCCATTATTTCAAAGGTTGCTGAACCGGTGAAAGCTCCTGCCGCAATCTTCTTTACCGGAATTGAAACAGCTATGGATGGGTTTTGTGCCCAGTATGCGTGAAGCATCATATCTGCCGCCGGCATAAGCATTGCAGTAATATCTGTCAGTCCAGTAAATTCGTTGTTTGGATGGTTTCTGTACCAACCATTTATTGTGTAGTAGTTACCATCTATTTCTGCTTCTACGCCTGGAGCTACCGGAGCGGAAGGAATATTTGTGTTGTATGCTACAAAATGTGTCTGGTCGGTATCATATGGTTCATAAGTGGTTTCAAGGTTATTAACCACGCGTTTATACTGCTTGTATGTAAGCTTGTAGTTTCTTGGAGAAGCAGTTACCTTTACATAGTTATCCTGAGTTCTTGGAACAAGAACTTCTCCTTGCAGTAAATCTTCTTCAGCTGTTCCGTCTGCTGCATAACCTGAAGCAGTATCAAAACTTTCAAATGTTATTCCAAGTACATCAAGGTCTGCATCTGACATACCAAGAACTTCCACTGCATCTGCCTCTGTCTCGCCATAGAGGATAGAGGTGATTTCGTAGCCATCCTTGGCCTGGAATGGAACAGCTAATTTTTCTGTTTCACTATATTCATAAGATTTTCCGTCTACAATCAAGCTATGCTCATCACTTGCTGTTGTGAGATTAAATTCCTTAAGCTGAGTGTAAACCTCTACAATCTGACCGCCATCTGCAGTAATGCTTTCGTATACATAGTTATTTCCAACAAATACTACATTATTTACACCAGTATCTATGTTATAAAGGTCTACCGGTGTATCAAGAGCACTGAGAGTAGAAGTTTTTAGAATAATTCTGCGGAATTCATAGCCATCCTTCAATGCAAACGTCATTGCAGAAGTAAGATCTCCGTCAGCAACCTCTTCGGTGTAACCAACAGCGTTGCCATCCATATCGTATGTGAAATTACCTGCGCCGGCGCTAACAGATACTGTTCCCCCATCGTCTATTACACCGCCTACAATATGAACATCTTCGTTTACAGCGGTGATATTGAGTAATCCGTATGTCATATTGTATACAGGGTCGTTTTCATAGGCTGGGTTGACGTTATATGCACGACAAACGATTGCATATACCTTTGAAGCTGAGTTAGCGCCAGAGCCAATAGCTATCGTGTTTGTGTCCATACCAGCTTCAAAATCCCAGTTGGATATATCTGTAATGTCTGTGCCATCACCCGGCTCCAGAACAAGTGTAGCTACAAGAGTGTCATCAGCGCCACTTGCCTGGTCGGTATTGGTGTCATAAATTCTGTAATCAAGTCTTACACCGGTGTTGTTTACACCGTCCGGCTTTACCAAAAACATTTCATCTAAAATCTGAGCCATTGGAAGAATAGTAATATCTCCGTCTGTGCTATTGGAATCAAATGTATAGGTAAAGCTATCATCTGTGCCGATGTGCTGGAAGAACTCATCATTCTCCATCATATAAGCTATGCCAACGTCATCAGAGTGACCATCAGCTGTTACCGCTGCATCATCAATCTCAACAGCAATATCATCCTCATAAACACCCGCGTGCACATTTGTTGGGAGATATCCGCCGATGGTATTTGCTGTTTCGTCAGCGACTATAGGAATGTATACAACAAGCTTTTTGCCATAATCCACAATTTCCTGAGATTTTGACTCTTCTGTTACGCAGTAGTATGCATAGTCAAAGCCGCTTACAGATATAGTTTTGTTATCAGCACTTAATTCAATGATTGCGTCTTCAAAAGGTATTTCCTCTCCCCAACCTGTTGCGGTTTTGTTGGAGGTATAAACTCTTATCTCATCTCTTACATCTCCGGCAATGGTATCCGGCAGCTTGAAATATTTTGTAAGTTCATCCTGAAGTATCGCTTTTTCATCAAGCTGAGCATTTGCGGCTATTGAATATATAATTTCATTGAATACGCCTGTGATTGCGGCCGCATTATTGTGTGCGGAGTAGTAAGTAGTTTTAGCTTGTACTCCCAGATTGGTGTAAGCTGTTGCATCAGGATAGTTGTTGGACATACCCTGCATAAAGCTTACTGAATTTGCTGATGGATTTCCAAAATACAGAGCAAATATCTCTGCACCGTCGTCCTTCATTTCTTTGGCATAACCGATTGCGTTATTTGCTACGGTATCGCTGAAAGAGCTTGAGGTTGTAGGAACACCATCAGTTAGCACAACTACGATTTTCTTTCTTTCAGAATATGTACCGCTGGGCTGGGTAGCAAATATATTGGATGCCATTTCCATACCAAGGTCTGTTCTTGTTGCTCCTTCTCCGTCAAGAGAATTAATTGCATTATAGATTTCGCCGCCATCTGCTATTGAGGAAGTTGTACAATTTATAAATGCATTTGCATATTCGGTTGATGGATACGCGGTTCCCTCATAAACGGTTGTCTGCGAAACGTTAACATAGTCTCCGCCTCCCCAAATACCGCCATCGGTGTACCAACCGTCTGTAGAAAACAAGTATTCGTGATATGTAATTTCTTCATAACCAGAACCTGACTGAATGAAATAAGAATTATCCTCGTCAAGGTTTGCTGATGATATTTCAGTATATTCATATCGTGGGTTGTTATTATAATAAGAATATGTTCTTATAGGACTAGTTGTAAGAATTTCTGTGTTTGTATTCTGTGAACCAAATCCAACGATAGCAACACGATAATCCGAACCGTCTCCGTTTTAATTAAGCTCAGCAACCTTTTGAGTAAAAGAAGTAACAGCTTCTTCCATAATCTGAAGTTTGGATTTTGTTACGCCATCACTGGTAATATTATCGTCCATTGAGCCAGACTGGTCAAGAACTAAAATAATATCCGCTGGTATTGAGCCACTGCTCGTTTCAAGGGAACCTGTAACATATGCCTCGAGCTTTAATTCATTAGGCATACCTTCGTCTGTAATGATAAGCTCTTTGGTAAGCACAACCGGATTTGTTGCCGCCGAAACAGTAATCGTTAAGCCCGAAATCATTGTCATAAGCATAGTTAGTGTCAAGAGCAACGCCATAAATTTGTTACTTTTTCGTGTTTTCATAAAATCATTCCTTTCAAGACATATTCTTCGTTATTACTTTCTAAAGCAGTAGAGTTTTTATATATTGTCTTCAAACAATTTGTTTTATATCTATTTTCAGCTTATCATTACCGCAAACCCCAACAATGTCTTTTTTGTCCTGCTTTAGCATATAGCTGCAGGTTCCGCACATTTTGTCCTCTCCGTCAGCATGGGGACAATCTTCGGTTATTGCATCTACCCATTTTCTGCCGCCGGGGGTATATCTAGGATTATCAATAAAATCGGGATATTTTCCCAAATGCTTCTTTGATAGCTCATCATACTCAAAAGTTATCTCCAAAACATCGCCGTCAATATGATAGGTTTTGATAATGCTATCTTTCATTGCAACACCTCTTTTCATATTTTTTTATTGACTATATTGTAACAAAAAAATTTTCAAAAAATAAGGTTAATTTCAGGGGGTAAAATCTACAATTTGTGGTGGATTTTGGCTAACTTTTAATCCAATATAAATTCTTAATCCATAGAAATTTCTGCCATTTACACGATTTTTAAACATAAAAAATCCTGTTCGCCGACGAACAGGATTAAATCATTTTTCCAAATAATTTTGAAGTTCATTTTTATTACTTACATTTAACTTATCATATATGTCGCGAATATAATTTCTTACACGACTTTCTGATATATTAAGGTGTGCAGCAATTTCTTTTGCACCCCAGTTACGATTATACAAAAGTGCAATTGTGATTTCTGTCGGTTCTAGTGTATGGGAGAGGTTGTTTTCTTCCGGCTGATGCAGTCTGTACCAGCCATCATTAAATTCTTTGATGATACGCACAATCTTTTTGTAGTCGCCTGGATATTCCTTTTTCAAACATTGCTCTGTAAGACCGTGTAAAATATTGTGGTGTATTCCAAACAGTTTAATAAATCCGTCCTGCCTTGCAGTATCCCACGCTATCATAAAGTACTTTTTGGCAAGCTCCGTTTTCTTAACCGACATACAGCTTGCTGAGGCAATAATCAAAACATAAATAGATGCTATGGGATAGAAGTTATTTGCTACGGCAAGTGCTGTGTCGCAAATTCCTATTGCTTTTTCATAATTTTTCTCAATATAGGCTTTATAAGCTAATATGTAGCAGCCGTAAATTCTTATGCCCTGCGGCAGAAAATGCAGATATTCTTCCAAAGGAGGTGTTTCAGGAACAGGCACATCCAAAAGATATTTACCTAT
>SVKH01000088.1 GCA_015068545.1 Oscillospiraceae bacterium | reverse complement strand
GGTCAAGAAAAGATGGGCCTTGCTCTTGCTCGTCTTGCTGCAGAAGATCCAACATTCAAGACATATACTGACGAAGAAACAGGTCAAACCATCATCGCCGGTATGGGTGAGCTTCACCTTGAAATTATCGTAGACAGACTTCTTCGTGAATTTAAGGTGGAAGCAAACGTTGGTGAGCCTCAGGTTTCTTACAGAGAGGCTATCAAAAAGTCAGTTAATATCGAACACAAGTATGCTCGTCAATCCGGTGGTAAAGGTCAGTACGGTCACGTACTTCTTAAGCTTGAGCCAATGGAAGAAGGCGGCGGATACGAGTTCGTTAATGCCGTTGTCGGCGGTGCTATTCCAAAGGAATACATCCCAGCCGTTGATGCCGGTGTACAAGGCGCTATGCAGTCCGGTGTACTTGCAGGTTACAACGTAGTTGACGTAAAGGTAACACTTTACGATGGTTCTTACCACGAAGTTGACTCATCAGAAATGGCATTTAAGATTGCCGCTTCTATGGCATTTAAAGAAGGTATGAAGAAGGCTGAGCCGGTTATCAAAGAACCTATCATGCTTGTAAACGTAATCATGCCTGACGAATACCTTGGCGACGTTATGGGCGACCTTAACTCTCGTCGTGGTATGATCCAAAAGATGGAAGCTGTTACAGGTGCTCAGAGAATCACAGCACACGTTCCTCTTTCAGAAATGTTTGGTTACGCAACAGAGCTTCGTTCAAGAACTCAAGGTCGTGGTCAGTACTCTATGGAACCTTCTCACTATTCAGAAGTTCCTAGATCAATCCAGGAAAAGATTATCAACGACCGCAGCAAGAACGACTAATTAAATAAATTTGCGAAAAAGACTTGCTTTTTTACGCAAAACATTGTAAAATAAGTTTATTAAGAAAAAAACATATATAAGGAGGACTTTAACAATGGCAAAGGAAAAATTTGAAAGAAGTAAACCCCACGTTAACATTGGAACTATCGGACACGTTGACCACGGTAAGACAACTCTTACTGCTGCTATCACAAAGGTGCTAGCTCTTAGTGGTAAAGCTAAGTTTGAAGCTTACGACATGATCGATAAGGCTCCAGAAGAAAGAGAAAGAGGTATCACAATCTCTACAGCTCACGTTGAGTACGAGACAGACAACCGTCACTATGCTCACGTTGACTGCCCAGGACACGCAGACTACGTTAAGAACATGATCACTGGTGCTGCTCAGATGGACGGTGCAATCCTTGTTGTATCTTCAGCAGACGGCCCAATGCCTCAAACAAGAGAGCACATCCTACTTGCTCGTCAGGTTGGCGTTCCTTACATCGTAGTATTCATGAACAAGGCTGACCAAGTAGACGATCCAGAGCTTCTTGAACTAGTAGAAATGGAAATCAGAGACCTACTTTCAGAATATGAATTCCCTGGTGATGATATTCCGATCGTATCTGGTACAGCTCTAGGCGTATTGGAATGCACATCAACAGATCCATCGGCTCCTGAATATGAATGTATCCACAAGCTAATGGAAGCTGTAGACAGCTACATCCCAACTCCAGACAGAATGTCAGATCTTCCATTCTTGATGCCAATCGAAGATATCTTCTCAATCTCAGGCCGTGGTACAGTTGCTACAGGTAGAGTTGAAAGAGGTATCATCAACGTAAACGACGAAGTTGAAATCGTTGGTCTTACAGACGAAAAGAGAAAGGTTGTTGTTACAGGTCTTGAAATGTTCAGAAAGCTTCTTGACTTTGCTGAAGCTGGTGACAACGTAGGTGCTCTTCTTCGTGGTGTTCAAAGAACAGAAATCGTAAGAGGTCAGGTTCTTGCTAAGCCAGGAACAATTCACCCACACACAAAGTTCTCAGGTGAGGTTTACGTACTATCTAAGGAAGAAGGCGGACGTCATACTCCATTCTTCAACAACTACAGACCTCAGTTCTACTTCAGAACAACAGACGTTACAGGCGTTATCACTCTTCCAGAAGGCACAGAAATGTGTATGCCTGGCGATAACGTAAAGATGAACGTTGAGCTTATTACACCAATCGCTATTGAAAAGGGTCTTCGTTTCGCTATCCGTGAAGGTGGCCGTACAGTAGGTTCAGGTGTCGTTTCTGAAGTTGAAGAAGCGTAATCTTAAACTATGATTTACAAAACAGTCTTTGCCAAAAGCAAAGGCTGTTTTTTTTGTTCTTTATCCATAGTTGGGATAAAAAAGGTTAAAACATAATTATAAAACTCTTTGCCAATAGTTGGGATTAAATACTCTCTGTCTTTTGCATAGAAAACCTTGCTTCAATATACATATGTGAGATAAGCCTGCGCGTTTTAACCATAAATAAATTTCACTAATTTTTGAAAAAAGCGGAATATGCCGTAATTTTTGTAATCTGAAATAAAAAAATTATATTTTAATGATTTTCGTCAATACTAATAACAGCATACAAAGAAAGGATGTTATGTTATGAGTAAATTCAAAATTTTATTGGTTGCTTCGCTGTTTTCAGCTATAATAACAGGTTGCGGATGCGACGGAGGAAGTACATCTCCTTCACCAAGTCCTACCCCTGATTCCACTCAGCAGGATACAGGCAGCGATATGGGTGATGCCGTAACAGATATGACAGACGGCGTTGGGGATGCTGTGGAAAACACCGGTGATGCTGTGGGAAATGCAGTAAAAAACACTGGACGTGCAATGACAGGAAGATAATCAGGCAAAGGATGTTGCTCCAGAATGATTCCATTTTGAAGCAGCATCTTTTTTTATGTAGCAGAAAATACACCTTTCACACATTTCAAGATCTCTTGAAATAATGCGTAAAAGGTGCATTCCTGTGGTGGTATATATGATAAAAGGGTAAATGATAGTATGTAAGACTTTTCTCACATACTATATTACAAGTATCTGCAATCTGATTTTTTTTATTCGTTTTTTTACAATATATTTTGAATAGAAACTCCGTACTCCTTAGGCAGCCTTTCAAGAAGAAGCGCCAGCTTATAGCTACGGACTTTTGCTTCCTCATATTCTCCCGTCTTTGTGTACCCTTTTATCTCGGTGATGCAGTTTTCTATATCGTCTATACTAATGTGATTTATAATTCCGGCTAGCATCATTCTCCTTTCCTTTAGTAGCTCTTCCATCTGCAAAATGCTATTCATTGTAGCATCCGGCGAAGTATTCTCCAAAATATTTTTGTTTTCCTCAATCATTTCTTTTGAAAAATTTTTTATACACATATCTGAGATTGTACTGCCTCCCAGCAGCAAAACTCCGATGATTATAGCCGAAATAAAAGTTTTCACCTATCCTTTTCCCCCTTTTTTTGTATATGCAAGGTTCTCCCGTCTGTAGAGATGGCTATAAAAATGTTCTTTACATCATTCCCTACCTTTTCCGTTAGCCAGCTCCTTGTTTTACCTGCTCTCGCCAGCTCACTTTCGTTTACATCACCATCAGCTATAAAAATGTACGGAAGCTCGGAAAAATCATTTTTACCCTTTTCCATAACACTAAGCTGTCCGTTTGTTTCCAGTACTGCCACCTGAACATCGCAAGGATTTGGACATCCGGATAGCCGCAGCTGCTCCATAAGGTCATTCAGATTAAACCTGAGCCTTTCAAGCTCTCCTTCGTTTATATGCCCTTTGTAAACCAAAATACTTGGTTCACCTGTGATATACCGTCTGGCTCGCTTACTTTTTAGCGATATAAAGGACATGGTCACCTCTCCTACCAGCAAAGTCAGTACCGGAATTATCCCTGCCAAAAGCGGTATTTCTATTGACTGCATGGGGACTGATGCCAAATCCGAAATCATTATAGCTACCACCAGCTCCGATGGCTGCATCTCACCTATCTGCCTTTTTCCCATTATTCTGATTGACAAAACCACAACTGCGTACAAAATAAGGGTTCTTATTACCAAAACAAGCATTACTTTCTCTCCTTTTTTTCATATTTTCTCTAAATAATAAAATATTATGCTTTACTTTATCACTTTAAAGTGATATAATACTAAAAAGAGGTGATTTCATGAATAAAAAATTTGAAGATGAATCTATACAAACTTTATTTAAAGCATTCCTATCGCTAAAAAACGAAGATGAATGCGGCGCTTTTTTGGAGGATCTTTGCACTATAACCGAAATAAAATCCATGGCACAGCGTCTGGAGGTTGCCAAACTGCTGAATGAGAAAAACGTGTACACAGAAATTGCAAAAAAAACCGGAGCTTCTACTGCCACAATCTCAAGAGTAGGACGAAGCCTTAATTACGGCACCGACGGCTACAAACTGGTAATAGATAGATTGGAAGAATAATTATGAACAGCTACACAAAATTTGCTCGCCTTTATGACGGGCTTATGAACGCAGACGTGAACTATGGACATTGGGCAGACTATATCGAAAACCTTTTTGACCTATACAACACAAACCCCGGAATTGTCTGCGACCTCGCTTGCGGAACCGGGAATATTACTATCCCCCTTGCTCTTCGCGGTTACGAAATGATAGGCGTGGATAGATCTTTTGATATGCTTTCTATCGCTCGCGAAAAGGCACAAAAGAAAAACGCAGACATTATTTTTTTGGAGCAAGACCTTGCCAAGCTTGACCTATACGGCAGTTGCGGTGCATTTTTGTGCATGATTGACGGATTTAACTATGTGCTTAATCCCAACACTCTTTACAAAATTGCAAAGCGTATAAAAACCTGCTTTTTAGACACAGACGGAATTTTCATCTTCGATATAAGCAGTAGGTACAAGCTTGAAACTTTTATCGGTAACAACACATTTATACATGACGGTGATGATGTTTTCTACACATGGGAAAACAAATACTACCCAAACACAAATATGTCCGATATGTACCTTAACTTCTTTGTAAAATCCAAAAACGGATACAACAGATTCGGCGAACGGCATCTGCAACACGCCTATACCGAGGACGAGATAAAAAAGATATTTTTATCTGCAGGATTTTCATCGGTGGACACTTACTCACCTCTTACGTTCCACAGCCCAAAATACGATGATACCCGGATAGTGTTTGTGGCAAGATAAAAATTTATTAATTACAGAACCTTAGGAGCTTTAGCAAAATAATTTTTGCTAAAGCTCCACTATTATTTAGCGTGGAAGAAAAATAGGCAGACCGCACAAAGCGTTAATTGAGATTAAATTCGTTGTATAATGAAATTTTCAGTTTTCTGTTATTCAAGAAGTTTTATTTATTAAAATGGCTTGAATAAAGGATTTTCATGCTTTGTGCGGTCTGTGCATTTTGCTACGCCCTCTTTTTATTGCGCGAAAGCCGTCGTATGTAGTAATAATACGTCAAAAACCACGCTCTATTTTTCACCTCATTAATAGGCATTTTTCTCCGGAGAACTTTTATGTTTCAAATTGGTTAAAATCCCTTTAAATTCTTGATTTTTACGTAAATTTATGTTATAATTAAGTGTACGTGTAAACCCATCTTTTTTGGTTAGGAGGAATTGAAAAAGTGGCTAAGAAAATAAAGGAAAAAGAGCTGGATATGGAGGCTATTGCCAACCAGAAAATAGTCGATGTCGAGCTTAATTCCGAAATGAAAAAGTCTTATATAGACTACTCTATGAGCGTTATAGTTGCCCGTGCACTTCCTGACGTCCGTGACGGTATGAAGCCGGTACACAGACGTATCCTTTACGATATGTACGAGGCAAACCTTCTATATGAAAACGACTTCCGCAAATCTGCGGCGACCGTTGGTGACGTGCTAGGTAAATATCACCCTCACGGTGACTCCTCGGTTTACGACGCCATGGTCAGAATGGGACAGGACTTCTCACTTCGTTACCCATTGATTCAAGGTAAGGGTAACTTCGGTTCTGTGGACGGAGATCCGCCTGCTGCATACCGTTATACCGAAGCGAAAATGTCCAGACTTTCCAGCGAAATGCTTTCCGACATAGAAAAGCAGACTGTGGATTTTGTGCCTAACTACGATGATAAACTACTGGAGCCGGACGTTCTGCCGTCACGATTCCCAAACCTATTGGTAAACGGTTCTTCCGGTATTGCAGTTGGTATGGCAACAAATATCCCACCACATAATTTGGGCGAAATAATCGATGGTATCATCGCCACTATTGACGACCCTATGATTACCATAGAGGAGCTAATGCAGGAGTACATCAAAGGTCCTGACTTCCCTACCGGTGGCGTTATAATGGGAAAAAGCGGTATCCGAAAGGCATACACAACAGGTCGTGGCAGAATAATAGTTCGTGCCAAGGCGGAAATAGAAGAGCTTTCCGGCGGCAGACAGAGAATTGTCGTTACAGAGCTGCCTTATCAGGTTAATAAATCTCGACTTGAAAAGCACATCAACGAGCTGGCTCACGAAGGCAAAATTGACGGTATTTCTTCCACCAGAGATGAGTCGGACGAAAACATGCACCTCATTATTGAGCTAAAACGTGACGCTAACGCCAACGTTGTCCTTAATAATCTGTTTAAGTTTACACAGATGCAGGAAACTTTCGGTGCTATAATGCTTGCTCTTGTGGATAAGGTTCCGA
>SVKH01000087.1 GCA_015068545.1 Oscillospiraceae bacterium | reverse complement strand
GTCAATAACCTTTTGTGGAGCTTTTGCTACAAAGCCTTCGTTAGAAAGCTTGCCTTCAACTCTCTTGATTTCGCCTTCAAGCTTTTTCTTTTCATCGTTAAGCCTTGCAAGCTCCTTATCTTTATCCACAAGCTCTCCCATAGGTATAAGGATTTCTCCGCCTTCTACAACGATGTCAATAGCGTTTGCATCAACACCGTCCTTTGTACCGGTGATCTCAACTTCGGATGCAGATGCAAGCTTTTCGAAGAATACAGCACCTTTTTGGAAGATGTCAGATTTTTCGGTAACGATGATGGTCTTTGCCTTCTTTGAAGGAGGAACATTCATTTCACTTCTTCTGTTACGGATAGCAGAGATAGCATTCATGATGATTTCCATGTTCTTCTCATCCTCAGGGAAGGAAAGCTCAGGATCATACTTAGGATATTCGCTTATCATAATGCTTTCTCCAACGTGAGGAAGATGTTGCCATATTTCCTCTGTAATAAATGGCATAAACGGATGAAGTAGCTTCATTGTGTTGGAAAGAACATATGTCAGTACATACTGAGCCGCTTTACCTGTTGGGTTTTCCTTGTCGAAAAGACGTGGCTTTACAAGCTCGATATACCAGTCGCAGAAGTTATCCCAAATAAAGTCGTAAAGCTTTGAAACAGCAACACCAAGCTCGAAGTTATCAAGGTTTTCTGTTACTTCGCGTACAACTGTATTGTACTTGGAAATAATCCACTTGTCCTCAAGCTGAAGGTCTGCAAAGTCAGGCAATTTATTCTCAGTTATATCAAGGTTCATAAGTGTGAATCTTGAAGCATTCCATATCTTGTTTGCAAAGTTACGGCTTGCCTCAACACGTTCGATATAGAAACGCATATCGTTACCAGGTGCATTACCTGTTGCAAGCGTAAATCTAAGTGCATCAGCACCGTATTTATCAATAATTTCAAGGGGATCAATACCGTTACCAAGGGATTTTGACATCTTTCTGCCTTGTGAATCACGCACTAAGCCGTGGATGAAAACGTGCTCAAATGGTGCTTTGCCTGTGTGCTCCAAAGCTGAGAAAATCATTCTGGATACCCAGAAGAAGATGATGTCGTAGCCTGTTACTAGTACACTTGTAGGGTAGAAGTAGTCAAGCTCAGGAGTTTTCTCCGGCCAGCCCAGTGTGGAGAATGGCCATAATGCTGATGAGAACCATGTATCCAGTACGTCCTCATCCTGCTTTACCTTGCCTCCGCAGTGTGGACAGGTGTCTATATCCACTTTGGAAACAGTTGTCTTTCCGCAGTCATCACAGTAGAATGCTGGTATTCTGTGTCCCCACCATAGCTGACGGGAGATACACCAGTCAAAGACATTTTCCATCCAGTTCATATATGTTTTCGAGAAACGTTCAGGAACGAACTTTGTGTCGCCGTCCTTTACTGCTTTGATAGCAGGCTGGGCAAGAGGTTTCATCTTTACAAACCACTGCTTTGAAATAATAGGCTCAACTGTTGTACCACAACGGTAGCATGTGCCTACATTATGTGAGTGATCCTCAATCTTAACCAAAAGTCCCATTTCTTCAAGGTCGGCAATCATAGCCTTACGGCATTCGTATCTGTCCATACCCTCGTACTTTCCTGCATGAGAGTTCATAGTTGCGTCGTCATTCATAACCTTGATTTGCTCTAGGTTATGGCGCATACCAACTTCGAAGTCATTAGGGTCATGTGCAGGGGTGATCTTAACGCATCCTGTACCAAATTCCTTGTCAACATATTCGTCAGCAATAACAGGAATTTCTCTGTTTGTAAGCGGAAGGATAAGCATCTTTCCGATTAAATCCTTATATCTTTCGTCCTCAGGGTTAACTGCAACTGCAGTATCGCCAAATAGTGTCTCAGGACGTGTAGTTGCGATAGTAACATATCCGTCAGAATCCTTGATAGGATACTTGATATGCCAGAAATGTCCTGCCTGTTCCTCATGCTCAACTTCTGCATCAGAAAGAGCTGTTATACAGTGCGGACACCAGTTGATAATCCTTGAGCCTTGGTAGATAAGACCTTTATCGTAAAGGTTTACAAAAACTTCTCGTACAGCCTTTGAGCAGCCTTCGTCCATAGTAAATCTTTCTCTGTCCCAGTCGCAGGAAGAACCGATTTTCTTAAGTTGGTTTATAATTCTGTCACCGTATAGCTTTTTCCAGTCCCATACTCTCTCTAAAAACTTCTCTCTGCCAAGGTCATAGCGAGTAAGACCTTCGTTTACTCTAAGGTTTTCCTCAACCTTGATCTGAGTAGCTATACCGGCATGGTCTGTACCAGGAATCCAAAGAGCATTGTATCCTTGCATTCTCTTGTAACGGATAAGAATATCCTGAAGTGTTTCATCAAGAGCGTGCCCCATGTGTAGCTGACCGGTAACGTTTGGTGGCGGGATAACTATTGTAAAAGGCTTTTTATCCTTATCTATTTCAGCGTGGAAATAACCTTTTTCTACCCATTCGTTGTAGAGTTTGTCTTCAAACTCTGATGGGTTATAGGTTTTTGCGATGTTTTTATTGTCTTCCATCATATTCCTCCTAATAAACATAAATACTCAATATACATTATCGCATTTTTTTGAGAATTTGTCAAGCAAAAGAGTAATATTTGCCAATCTTTGTGAATAAATATAATTTATGTAGTGAGGAGGAGAATAAAGATGGATAATACTATTACAAATAACCATGCAGAGGTTATAGGAATCATTTCGGACGAACCGGAATTTAGTCATGAAATTTACGGAGAGAAATTCTACACCTTTACTCTGGAAATCCCAAGACTTTCCGGAATAAGCGATAAGGTAAGGGTGATGATATCCGACAGGCTTATGCCGGATTGTCCGCCTGCTGTGGGTAAGCTGTGCGAAATATCCGGACAGTTTAGGTCGTATAACAGTTACCAAGGCGGCGATAATCGTCTGATTTTAACCGTTTTTGCTAAGGATATCAGAGAATGTAATGAATCTGATAAGAATCCAAACTCTCTGTATCTTAACGGCTTTATCTGTAAAGAGCCTGTGTACAGAACGACACCTTTTGGCAGAGAAATAACAGATTTATTGGTGGCAGTAAACCGTAGCTATAATAAATCGGACTATATTCCCGTAATTGCATGGGGCAGAAATGCACGCTTTGCCAAAAACATTATGGTAGGCGATAACGTAAAAATCTGGGGGAGAATTCAGTCAAGAGTTTATCAGAAGCATCTCTCCGAAGATGACGTTGTGGAACGGACAGCCTACGAGGTATCTGTAAGCAGAATGGAATTTGCGTAAGAATGGGATAACGAAGGAGGATTTTAAATTGGAAGTAAGGTTACTTGGTGAAAAACGTGCACTTTTGGTTCACCTTTTTGGAGAGCTTGATCATCATACAGCGGGAGAGGTAAAGGAAGAGGCAGACAGGATGCTAAGGTCTACAAATGCTGTCAGTATTATTTTTGATTTTACTCAATTGAGCTTTATGGATTCGTCCGGAATAGGAATGATTATGGGAAGATACAAAAAGGTGCGGACTTTAGGCGGCAAGGTCGTGGCATACGGAGTGAATGCGCAGATAATGAGAATTATGGAGATGTCGGGGATAGATAAAATAATAAAACTGACAACGGATTATGATAGAGCATTACGAATTTTGGAAAAATAGAGAGGAGAGGTACATATGGAAAACCGGATGAGCCTAGAATTTGATGCAAAATCGGAAAATGAAAGTTTTGCCCGTATGACAGCGGCTGCTTTTGTGGCATCTGCAAATCCTACGGCACCTGAGCTTGCGGAGATAAAGACAGCAGTTTCCGAAGCTGTCACCAATGCTATAATTCACGGATATGAAAATAGTGAAGGTATAGTGAAAATGGAAGGGAAAATCAGTGGGAAAATGATAGAGTTTACTGTAACTGACGAAGGCTGGGGGATAGAGGATGTGGAAAAGGCGAGGATGCCGCTGTACACAGGAAAACCGGAGCTAGAACGGTCCGGAATGGGATTTTCTATCATGGAGAGTTTTATGGATAATGTTGAGATAGAATCAGCTCCGGGAATGGGTACCAGAATCAGGCTGGTAAAGAACCTTGAAATTTAGGCGGTGAATCTGTGGTTAGTAACGAAACACTGCTAAAAGATTACAAAGGAGGAGATATCAAAGCTCGTGATACGCTGTGCAGCAGAAATATGGGACTGGTAGTCAGTATTGCAAAACGATTTACAGGAAGCGGTGTGGATATTGAAGATCTTGCTCAAACGGGAAGCTTGGGACTATTGAAGGCAATTGATAATTTTGATGAAGGCTTTGGCGTAAAGTTTTCTACATATGCTGTACCCATGATAATGGGAGAAATACGCAGATTCCTTCGGGATGACGGTATTTTGAAGGTATCAAGAAGTATTAAAGAATGTGCGTATAAAGGCCATGCTGCAAGGGAGGAGCTTGCAAGTACTCTTGGCAGAGAGCCTACTTTAGCGGAAATTGCCCAACGTTCGGGATTTTCCTGTGAGGAACTTTTGGAGGCGTTTGATGCCACAGCTCCTCCGGATTCCATCAACCGCAGCGTGTACCAGGATTCGGACAGCGAGATTTCTGATTGTTTAAAATCCTCAGACAGTGAGGAGAAAATAGTGGACAGGATTACGGTTGAGAGTATCTTGAACAATCTGGAAAAAAGAGAACGGCAGATTATTGTTCTAAGGTATTTTAAGGGGAAAACCCAGCAGGAAATTGCTAGATGTATAGGCGTTTCTCAAGTTCAGGTTTCAAGGATAGAAAAAAGTGTTCTTGAAAAAATCAGGAAAACCCAACCGGTGTAAAAGAGTATGTTTCAGGAAAAACTTCCAAAATGTACCGCTGTTGTGATTTTATTGGAAGATATATGTCCAACACCATTTTGCTGCGATTGTTCAGAATTTTCACCTGTGCACTGCCAGCGTCTACCGGCTTGTATGGTGACGTAGTAAGAACATCCGCAAAGTAAAGGGTATCATTTATATAAACTGATATCACAGGATAACAGCTAAGATTTTTCACACAAATATATCCATACATTTTTCCACCTCCGCTGTATAATATGGAGGTTGACATAAAAATGTGAATGAGTTGTAAAAGTTTTCGAAAATGCAAAAAAGAGGGTGCAGAAAAATGCACAGACCGCAGGGCGGTGTAAAAGGGTGTTTTTTTTACACCGTCTTTTCATGCGATAGGAAAGCTTTGATTCTTTACATCCCCTTTATTGTTTTTTTTGAATTACTCTTTTTGTGTAAAAACGGAATCTTTGGTAAGCTAAAAGGAGATGCTTCATTTGCATCTCCTAGGAATTTTTATAAAACAAAACCCCGCACAGACCGTAGGAAAGACCTAATTTCTTACCTGCATATGCAGGTTGGTTATCACCTTTTTGCATTATATGTCCACTGGCAGTTCCAAAGGGAAAAGGAGGCGTATATGCCGCAAAAAGAGTAGAAATCCATTATAAGAAGTGTTGGTAAAAAATGTAGGTTTTTTACGTGAATCGCAGGGATTATTTATGTATCCATCATATCATGAGGGATTTGTTTTTTCAAGGAGAAAATTATTCCATATCCTCCTGATCGCGACGTACAAACTCGTTAAATGCGGCATCAAGTTCAGCTTCGTCTTCTATCATAACAAGCTCAGCATCATCGCCTTCACCGTCAACTCGCATTATAACTACTTCGTCAGACTCTTCTATGCTTCCTTCGATAACTTCTACCATAGCAAAGTATGTCGCATCGTTAAATTCGTAAACATCTATAACCATAAATTCAACAGGATTACCGTTCTCATCTTCCAAAATCAAAATATTATCTTCCATGTTATTCTCCTTATATTCATATTATATTAACAAGAAACTGTTTTATACATTTATTTTAATATACTAAGTCGAACTTGTCAACTATTTTTTATTCTCATTTAAAAAGCCTTCCAGTATCAGGCAGGCAGAAACTGTGTCAATAACCTGCTTCCTGTCTTTTCCTCTTGTGTTAGTTTCGTTCAGGAATCTGGATGCGCCAACTGTGGTCAATCTCTCATCTCGGAAGATGATTTCGCCGGAGTAAATTGTTTTTAAATTCTCTGCAAATTCATACGTTGCTTCAGCTCGGAATCCCAGTGTGCCATCCATGTTTTTCGGCAGTCCCAAAACTATTTTTTCGGGATTATATTCCTTTAATATTTTGTCCAGCTCAGCAGAAAGCTTTGTCCAGCCTTTGTTATATATTGTGCCTACGCCTTGTGCTGTCCAGCCCATTATATCACTTACTGCTATGCCGATTCTTGCGTCTCCGTAATCTATTCCAAGTATTCTCATAAGCATATCTCCTTACCGCAATCAGCATACCACAATAGTTTGAAAAAGTCAAATAATGATTGCATAATTTTGGTATGTGGTGTATAATCGTGGTATGAATAGAATTGGGATTTGAAGAATTTTTTGAATTATCTATATGTGATCATATAGGGAGATTGTGTCGAAGAATGTCGAAAAAAGAAAAGAGGTAAAGTAATGAGCAATTTAATTGCAAAAGAGTATAAATGTTTTGAAGACATAAAGCATATTAAAGAAGATGGAACA
>SVKH01000086.1 GCA_015068545.1 Oscillospiraceae bacterium | reverse complement strand
CAGGGAAAGGGGCACAGGTAATTTTACTTCCCGAGCTTTTCGAAACATGGTATTTCTGCCAGGAAAGAAACTACGACTCCTATAAGCTGGCAACTCCCTGGGAAAATAATCCGGCGATTTTGCGCATGAAGGAGGTGGCAAAGGAGCTTTCCGTAGTTCTTCCCATCAGTTTCTTTGAACGAGACGGGCAGGTGACCTACAATAGTGTGGCTATGATTGATGCGGATGGCGTGGTGCTTGGAGTCTACAGAAAGACTCATATTCCGGACGACCATTTCTATCAGGAAAAGTTTTATTTCACACCCGGAAATACCGGGTTTAAAGTGTGGGACACTGCGTATGGTAAGGTGGGCGTAGGAATCTGTTGGGATCAATGGTTCCCCGAAGCTGCCAGATGTATGGCCTTAGCAGGTGCAGAACTGTTATTATATCCTACCGCTATTGGTTCGGAGCCGATTCTTTCTTGTGACAGCATGCCCCATTGGCGCAGATGTATGCAGGGGCACAGTGCAGCAAATGTGGTTCCGGTGGTTGCGGCCAATCGAATCGGTAAAGAAACGGTGCTTCCCACAGAGGCAAATAATATGCAGAGTTCGGAATTATTGTTTTACGGCACTTCGTTCATTACAAACGAAGTGGGTGAGCTTGTAGCATGTATGGATAGGGATGTAGAAGGTGTGATTGTATCTACCTTTGATCTGGATGAAGCGGCTGACCTTCGTGCAAGCTGGGGGCTATTCAGAGATCGCAGACCGGAATGCTATCATGTAATATGCAAATAAAAAATTCCTCATTTCCTAGGAAATGAGGAATCCTTTTTCTTTTAATTCATTTATAATTAATTGTAATGCCTTTTCAGAAGGGGCGGTTATCGTATGGTAGTGATAATCTGCGGTTAATTCTTTTAAAGGCTTTGATTTGCTGTTTTTTAGCTTATCACAAAACTCTACGGCATCATCTATATTAAAGATCATTAAGTCGGCGCGAATCTGACCATATAAATCATGGTCGATTAATACGTCAAGCATGCGTCCGCCGTAGTCAACTACGCTACGCATTTCTTCTAATGTTTCGTCTGCGGTGTGCTTTACCAAAATAACAGCGCTGTAACCATGGTGGTTCTCTGTTGGCTGGTAAAACAGATAGCCGCGGTTTGTAGAAAGAATGTCACGATTCTTTGCACGAAGCAAAGCAATATCCTGGACAATAACCTGTCTGCTTACGCCAAACTTCTTTGCCAATTCGGTACCATTTACAGGTGTAGTACGTCCTACCAGGTAGTTCATAATGGCTTGGCGTCTATCATCACCTTCAAGTATCATAATCAACCTCCATGAGTATTTCTAAGTCGAATACGTTCTTTGGTAACAATATATTTTTCAAGACCCGGAACCGGGTTATTTATGCGACATCCGTATACCATGCGGCGTTCGTCGTGCTCGTAGCTACGGGCAACAATGCCAAAAAGCGGAAATTCGTAGTGTTCGCCAACCTCAGAAATATAATCATGTAGGATGGTATGAACAATCATATCTTTATGAATAGGAACCTCTTTTGGGCAAATAAATGCAAATCCGGTAACGCTGATATCCTTGATAATGATATCCAAAGGTTCCTTAAGTTCCTTACATTGAAGTATAGATTCTATGCCGACTGAACAACGGAACGCACCACGGCGATTGTAGGATTTGCTGTCTTCAATGGTAAAAAGATTATACCAAAGAGAACCGTCTCCTTTTTTTACCAATGTAACGGTTACATTCTTAAACAGCTGAGGTGTTCCGCCATCTGCAGCAGGAACCAGTACATCCGTAAATAAATCTTTTCCGCGAAATGTTATTAACTTGTCATCACGATAAACAGGATTTGCCAAAACAACCTTGCTAATCGGTGCTACTTCGCCGATGGAGGTTTTAAATTCCATCTGCTGCGCTCCCATAGAAGCGATAATGGTAATATCCTGCCCCTGTGTCAACTCTAAAAGTTTCATTGGTACCTCAATTTCTTAAAACAACACTTGCTTTTTTAGAATACTTGAAAAATGGTATTTCGTCAATGCTACATCGCTAGGAAGTTGAAAAAAAAGGGCTTACATGGTATGATGAAGTCTACAGAAAGGTTAAACGTGTATGAAATTTGAACGAATTGATGACAAAACGGTGAAATGTTACATTTCTATAGAAGAAATGCAAGAGTATGACATCACCTATAAAGACTTCGTCATTCGTAGTGAGAAGGCGAAAGAGATTGTCGAAGAGATCATTTTGCGTGCTACGGAAGAGGTGGGTTACAGACCCCCACAATTTGCACTTGATTTGCAGATTATGATGATGCCGGAGCAGGGGATGGTACTGACATTTTCTGAGAAGACGCCGGATGATATAGCAAGCAACCCATCGGTTTTGGAATATCTGAAAGAAATGAAGAAGTTGATGGAGAAGGGCAAATTAGGAGCAGGACAGACGGACAAAGATTCTTTGACGCCTATGGCTGTGCCTGAGAATGGTAGTCATGAATCCGCAGGTGCCGAAAAACAACCGGATTATGCGGTGTTTGCATTTGCCACCATGCGCGATATCTGCAATTATGTAAATCGTCTTCCCAAAACACTGCGAGTTAAGAGCTGTCTTTACGAGGAAAAGGGAACCTACTATTTATATATAGAAAAAGGTGGTGCTTCCTATGCGAGATACAGTAGGGCTTGCATTCTTGCCTTGGAATATGGAACTCTGTATGGTGCCAGCATAGATAAACTGGTGTATTTGGACGAGCATGCAACTTGCTTGATTCCGGAAAAAGCCGTTCAAAAGATGCGTCTCTAGTATTTGATAAAGATTATCAAGCGCGATAAAAAAATATTGACAAAGGGATAAAAGCTGAGTATAGTTCTAAATGCAAATGCAACTCATTTGCATTTAGAACTTATTTTTTTGAAAGGCTTTTGTATGCACGAATTATTACACGAGGGATTCCATTTACTGGAGCATACGCTCCTTGACACAATAAATTTAATTCCGTTTCTATTTGTAACTTATCTTTTAATGGAATATTTGGAACATAAAGCGGGCGACCACACCAGCAACTTTGTAAAAAAGGCGGGACGTCTTGGCCCTGTGTTCGGAGCGTTGGCAGGCGGTGTGCCTCAATGCGGTTTCTCTGCGGCAGCAGCAAACCTGTTTACCGGCCGTGTTATCAGCATGGGAACTCTTATTGCAATATTTTTGTCGACCTCGGATGAAATGCTACCGATTCTGATTTCCGAAAAGGCAAAGGTGTCTACCATTTTTGCATTTGTAGGAATAAAAATGGCGGTTGGTATGATTGCCGGATTGATAATCGATCTGGTGCTTCCTGCAAAGGCGGATGATCACGACCATATTCATGAGATGTGTGAAGAAGAGCATTGTCACTGTGAGAAGGGGATTTTTGTATCCGCGGTTACTCACACACTTCATATTACCTTCTTTATCTTATTGATCACACTAGCTCTCAACGTAGTGATGCACACGGTTGGTGAAGAAGCTCTTGGGAATCTTGTGTTGAATCGTCCGGTACTGGGACCTATTGTTGCCGGCGTGGTTGGTCTTATCCCCAACTGTGCATCCTCTGTGGTGCTTACACAACTCTTTTTAAATGGGGCCATGGGATTTGGAGGTCTTATGGCAGGTCTTTTGGTAAATGCAGGAATTGGTGTGTTAGTTTTGTTCCGTGTGAACCATGATATGAAGGAGAACTTTAAAGTACTTGGTCTGTTATACGGAATTGGTGTAGTGGCAGGAATGTTACTTGGATTGATACCGGTTACGGTGTAGGAGTTTTTCTATGGGAAAAGAGTATCCAAAGGGAATGAAATGGACAAAACAGCGAAAGGATGTTTACGATATCCTTGAGGGAGCATCCGAGCCCCTTAGCGCGGTCCAGATATATAATCAGATAGCCAAAAAAGAGGAAGACGGTAATTACGCTATTTCGACGATTTACCGAATCCTCGCTGCATTTGAGGAGCAGCATTTTGTGAGCAAGACTACATGGATGGGTGATGGCACGGTTGTATATGAATTAAATCGTGGCGATCATACCCACTATGCGGTATGTATTGCATGTCATAAAAGGGTAGCGTTAGAGTCATGCCCGTTTGCGCACATGCATATGCACATGCCGAAAGCAAGCGATGACTTCGAGATTACCAGCCATAAGCTGGAGCTTTACGGCTATTGCAAACAGTGTAAAAATAGCAAAGTGTAGGAATTTTGTAAAAAATATAATTTTTTTTAAAAAAAGGGTTGCATTATTAAAAACGATGTGCTAATATAACTCTTGCGTTGTGGAACACACAACAACACAGAACGGACCGCTAGCTCAGTTGGTAGAGCACCTGACTCTTAATCAGGGTGTCCAGGGTTCGAGCCCCTGGCGGTCCACTACAAGGTCTTAAGCTTGCATTTATGCGGGTTTGGGGCTTTTTTCTTTGCATAAAAAAAGTGTCTATTTCTAGACACCTTTTTGAATAATTTCGATCAAATAATAAGGGAAGGGCTTCTATTTACAATAAGATTAAAGTGTGTTAATCTGAACAATAGAAAGAAGAAAGGCACATTAGGTGAAGGTGAGGGAATGATAAATAGATAGTTTGATTTGAGCAGAACATATAGAACAGTGACCCTGTGTGAAACAGGCTTGTTTTGTGTACGCTTGAATTAGATTATCGCAAGAGACATTTCCTTTTTTCATTTTTTGAAAAGATATAAAGGTCTATTTGGCGAGTCTTTTTTGCGTATGCAAAGGGCTCGCCTTTTATTGTTTAAAATACGGGGAGAGGGAGGGACTTTTATGTTACAGATAAAAAATTTAAGTATGACACATAAAAAAGATTTAAGAACGATAATTAGTGATTTTAGTGTAGTATTGAATGATGGCGATAAGGCAGTGATAATAGGAGAAGAGGGAAATGGTAAGTCAACATTGATAAAGGGGATATATAATCCGTCACTTGTAGATGATTATATAGAGGCTGAAGGGGAGATAGTGACCGGAAAAGAAAGGATGGGTTATCTTCCTCAGGAGATGCCGGATGAAGATAAGGAAAAAACCATATATGAATATTTCTCCGGGGAAGAGCTGTTTTGGAATAAGACGCCAAAGGAATTATCTGAAATCGCAAGGAAGTTTGGAATGACAAAAGAGATTTTCTATAGCGAACAGAAGATGGGAAGCCTTTCAGGGGGCGAAAAAGTTAAAGTTCAGCTTATGCGTTTATTCATTCAGGAGGCGACAGTCCTTTTGCTGGATGAACCTTCTAATGATATAGATATAGCAACGCTTGAGCTTCTTGAAAAAATAATAAATGAATGGGAACATATTGTGCTTTTTATCTCACATGATGAGACGTTGATAGAGCATACAGCTAATATGGTAATCCATATAGAGCAAATTGTGCGTAAAACAAAGCCTAGGTATACAATTGCAAAGCTTCCGTACAGAAGGTATGTGGAGGAAAGAATTCATAAATTCGAAAGTCAAGAACGACAAGCTCTAAATGACCGTAAAGCAAAGATGATACGGGATGAAAAATATAGACGAGTGATGCAGAGCGTACAAAATGCGTTGGATAATTGTTCCAGACAAGCACCATCTGTATCGAAGAACTTAAAAGATAAAATGCATACGATTAAGTCCATGGGGCGGAGATTTGAAAAAGAAGATGAGAATATGACTGAGATGCCGGAGCAGGAAGAAGCAATCTTTTTTAAGCTGGGTGATAAAGATTCGTGTATTCCTAACGGAAAAACAGTTATAGACTATACGCTTTCGAAACTTATGACTGCGGACGGAAAAAGGGTTTTGAGTGAAAATATTAATCTAAGAATAAGGGGAGCAGAGAAAATCTGTATTATTGGAACCAATGGTGCAGGAAAAACAACATTTTTGAGAAACATAGTGGAGGAATTATTAAAGCGAGAAGATATTAAAGCGGAATATATGCCACAAAATTATGAAGAGATTCTCGATTTGGATATGACTCCCGTTGATTTCTTGGCTGTATCCGGAGACAAGGAGGAAAGAACAAGGATTAGAACATATTTGGGCTCTCTTAAATATACTGCTGATGAGATGGAACATTCAATGCGGGAGTTGTCCGGAGGACAGAAGGCGAAGGTACTTCTCTTACATATGAGTTTAAGTGGCGCAAATGTGCTTATACTGGACGAACCAACAAGAAATTTTTCTCCCTTATCAGGACCTGTAATAAGGGAAATACTTCGAGAATTCCCCGGAGCCATTATAAGTATTTCGCATGACAGGAAATATATTGATGAGGTATGTGACAAAGTATATGAATTAAGTAGCGAGGGGTTAACACTGCTTGATTATTAGTTAGTAAAAAGAAGGAGTCTAATCAGTTGATGATGATTAGGCTCCCTAATTTAGCAATATGTTTTTTTTGATACGACACTACTTCATCTTCGGATAAAGCTTATACGCGTTCTCTTTGCATATCTGCATGACATCCTCTTGGCTCATGCCTTTGATGGTAGCAATCTGTTCAATGACATAAGGCAGCTTGGTAGAATCGTTACGTTTACCGCGGAAGGGAACCGGCGCTAAGTAAGGGCTATCCGTTTCCGTTACGATACGGTCCATAGGAATGTATTCCAGGGCTTCCTTTAATTTCTTTCCGTTGGAAAAGGTTACTACGCCGCCAATACCAAAATAGAAGCCCATATCAAGGAAGGTTTTTGCAAGTTCCTTACTATACGAATAGCAGTGGACCACGCCGCCGATTTCTTGGGCGCGCTGCGCTGTCATGATGTCTATAGTTTCCTTTGCGGCATCACGGGAGTGAATAACGATGGGAAGCTTTACTTCTCTGGCAATGTCCATTTGTCTTAAACCATTTCTTCTGAATATCT
>SVKH01000085.1 GCA_015068545.1 Oscillospiraceae bacterium | reverse complement strand
ACATTAACGAAGTTAAATAAGTATTTTGGAGAAATTACCTGCAAAATACCGCGAAATAAACTATAAAAAACTATTGACAAATACTCGCATATATGGTAGAATAATATCAAATTTGATACTAAAAGCGTTGATGGAGAGGGCTTATCCTAGTATCCTTTTTAGAGAAGTGACGGTTGGTGCAAGTCATAAGGGTGCCGATATAGTTTGTAGCTCCTGAGCTGATGGGAAGAAAGAACGTTTCAGTTTTAGTAGAACCCTTCCGTGCAGGCTACGTTAGTGCATAGAACTTGACAGAGTTTGAAGTGGTGCATTTGTTGCACAATTTGAGTGGTACCGCGGGTTATAATATGAATTATTGCTCGTCTCAAAAGATTTAACGTATCTTTGGGGCGAGTTTTTATTTTCCCCCAATAACAGGAGGTATTTATGAATAATCAAATCACCGGTCTTGATTTAAAAATCAAAGAAATGGCGACTCGTATTAAGGAGCTTAGAGAAATCGAAGGTATTTCCGAAAGTACTATGTCCAGACTTACCGATGTTTCTGTAGAAGAATACATTGCCTGCGAAAACGGTCAGCATGACTTAAGCTTCGCATTTATCTACAGATGTGCTCTTGCGTTTAATGTAGACGTCACCGATATTATCGAAGGTGTCAGCCCTACACTTAAATCTTACACCGTTACAAGAAGCGGTAAAGGACAAAAAATTGAGCAGGCTCACGGTATGGTATACTACAACCTTGCTCCGGATTTCAAAAACAGAGTTGCAGAGCCTTTGTATGTAAACTGCGTGTATGACGCAGAAGCAGAAAAGAAGGACATAGAACTCACCACCCACGAAGGACAGGAAGTAGACATCGTTATAAGCGGTGCATTAAAGGTTCAAATTGGTTCTCATACTGAAGTTCTTCACGCAGGTGACTCTATCTACTACAATAGTAAAACACCTCACGGAATGGTTGCCGTAGAAGGTTCAAATTGCGAATTTTACGCAATAGTTCTTTCCGATAACGGAGAATCAGAAGAAAATGCTGTTGAAATTGCAAATCCTAAGGAAAGTAAATCTCACCAACCATACAGAAGAATATATCATAACTTCATCCATCCTACTGAGGATGAAAGAGGAGCACTTTTATCACTTCGCTTTGAGAACGAAGATAAGTTCAACTTTGCATTTGACATCGTTGATGAGCTTGCGAAAAAGCGTCCTGATAAGCTTGCAATGCTTCACATCGACTCGAATAAGAACGAGAAGAGATTCACTTTTGATGATATGAGAAGAGAATCTAACAAAGTGGCTAACTACTTAAAGTCGCTTGGGGTTAAAAAGGGCGACAGAGTAATGTTGGTTCTAAAAAGACATTACCAGTTCTGGTTCTCTATTCTTGCTCTTCATAAGCTTGGTGCAATAGCTATCCCTGCTACAAACCAGCTTCTTGAACATGACTTTACATACCGATTCAATGCGGCGGGTGTATCTGCCATTATCTGTACAGCAGATGATAATGTGCCGGACAATGTTGATTTGGCACAAAAGGATTCACCAACTCTTGCTACCAAGATTATAGTTGGTAAAGGTCGTGAAGGCTGGCACAACTTCAACGAAGAGTATGAGCTATATAGTGACAATTTTGAAAGAACAGAGGATACACCTTGCGGTAATGATCTGATGTTGATGTTCTTTACATCAGGAACTACGGGCTATCCAAAGATAGCTGCACATAGCTACAAATATCCACTAGGTCATTTTGTTACAGCAAATTACTGGCATTGTGTAAATCCTGATGGATTGCACTTTACCATTTCAGATACCGGCTGGGCAAAATCTTCATGGGGTAAGCTCTATGGTCAATGGCTGTGCGAAGCTGCAACTTTTGTATTCGACTTTGACCGATTCAATGCGGCAGAAATTCTACCTCTGTTTAAAAAGCACAACATTACAACATTCTGTGCACCGCCTACGATGTACAGAATGCTAATTAAAGAAGATTTGACAAAATACGATATGTCCAGTATAGAGCATGCTACAACAGCAGGTGAAGCTCTTAATCCGGAGGTATTTAACCAGTTTAAGAGACTTACAGGACTTCAGATTATAGAAGGTTTTGGACAGTCCGAAACAACTCTTCTTATCGGAAATCTGTTTGGCGGAACTCACAAAATCGGTTCTATGGGTAAGCCTGTTCCGGGATACGATGTATCACTTATAGATACAGAAGGTAATCCTGTTGGAGTTGGTAAAACAGGCGAAATCGTTATCAGGACAGATGAGAGAGTTCCATGCGGATTGTTCAGAGAATATTATCTTGATGAGGAAAAAACTAAAGAGGCATGGTATGACGGATATTATCACACAGGCGACCTTGCTACTCAGGATGAGGACGGCTTCTACTGGTATGTAGGAAGAATCGATGACGTTATCAAGTCATCCGGTTACCGTATAGGACCATTCGAAATCGAAAACGTAATTATGGAGCTTCCTTATGTATTGGAGTGCGGTGTGTCTGCTGCTCCTGATGAGGTAAGAGGTCAAGTGGTTAAGGCAAGCATAGTTCTTACTAATGGCACTCTGCCAAGTGAAGAACTGAAAAAGGAAATACAGCGATATGTTAAAGAACATACTGCACCTTATAAATATCCGAGAATAGTGGAATTCAAGACGGAACTTCCTAAGACAACAAGCGGAAAGATTATAAGATCAAAACTCTAAGGTGATGATAATGAAAAGAATTACTCTGTTTGCAGGACATTACGGCAGTGGTAAAACAAGCATTGCCGTAAGCTATGCAAAGTATTTGAAGAAGAACGGTAAGGATGTTAAAATTATTGATTTAGACATTGTTAACCCATACTTCAGGACAAAGGACAGCGAGGCAGATCTAAAAGAATGTGGTATAGAGCTTATTTCATCGGAATATGCAAATACAAATCTAGATGCTCCTGCGCTGCCTAAGGAAATATATTCTGCTATTTGTAACAAGGATTTCTATCTTGTTATTGACGTAGGTGGTGACGACAGAGGTGCAGTAGCACTTGGCAGGTATGCTCCTGACATAAGCAATGAGGATTATGAAATGCTATTTGTTGCTAACTGTTACAGACCGCTTACCAAGACTGCGGAGGATGCTTTTGAAATTATGAAGGAAATTGAGATAGCTTCTAAGCTTCCTTTTACCGCAATAGTCAATAATTCCAATATAGGAGATGCTACCGCTACGCAGGATATTATAAATTCGGTAGAGTATATTAAAGATTTATCTAAAATATCGGGGTTACCGATTAAAATGACAACATCTGTAAAGGAAACTGATGTTGAAAATAATTTCATTATAGAACTACAAAGCAAATATTATGCTGTATGAGAAAGGATGGGAACGATATGGCAAAATTAACATTTAAAACTGACCTATGTAAAGGTTGCGGACTATGTGTTGCAGCCTGTCCTAAGAACCTTTTGATACTTTCAAAGGACAAAATTAACCAAAAAGGACACGCGCCGGTTGAAATAACAGATCAAGAGGCTTGTATCGGATGTGCATTTTGTGCAACCATGTGCCCTGATTGCATTATTACAGTAGAGAAGTAGAAAGGTAGTGAGTGATATGACAGAAAAAGTTTTAATGAAAGGTAACGAAGCTATTGCCGAAGCTGCTATCAAGGCAGGTTGCCGTCACTACTTCGGATATCCTATTACACCACAAACAGAAATTGCCGCTTATATGGCAAAAAGAATGCCAAAGATTGACGGTGTTTTCCTACAGGCAGAAAGTGAAATTGCTGCTATAAATATGGTTTACGGTGTATCTGCAACAGGGAAAAGAGTTATGACATCATCTTCAAGCCCTGGTATTGCTCTTAAGAGTGAAGGCTTGTCGTATTTAGCAGGTGCCGATCTTCCTGCTCTTGTTGTAAACGTTCAGCGTGGTGGTCCTGGTCTTGGTGGTATACAGCCATCACAGTCCGACTATTTCCAAGCTACAAAAGCGGGCGGTCATGGCGACTTTAAAATGATTGTCCTTGCTCCTTCGTCTGTGCAGGAAATGGCAGATTTGACTATCAAGGGTTTTGACCTTGCCGATAAGTACAGAATGACTTCTATGATTTTGGCAGACGGAACCATGGGACAAATGATGGAACCGGTTGAGATTAAGGAAAATGCTGAAATAAATACATACGATAAATCTTGGGCAGTAACAGGTACCGAGTGCAAGAGACAGCATAATATTGTAAATTCTTTGTACTTAAAGCCGGAATTGCTAGAGAAAGTTAATGTAGAAAGATACGAAAGATATAAGCAAATAGAAGAAAATGAAGTTATGTATGAGGAATTTATGATGGATGATGCCGAGATTTGCGTAGTTGCATTCGGTATTGCTGCCAGAATTTCTCAAAACGCTATCGTAGAAGCAAGAAAGCAGGGAATAAAGGTAGGTATGATAAGACCTATTACATTATGGCCATTCCCTAAAAAGCCTCTTTTGGCAGCAGCAGATAAAGTTAAGAGATTCATTTCTGTTGAGCTTTCTATGGGACAGATGATAGACGATATTAAACTTGCAACAGAATGTAAAAAGCCTATTGACCTATGCACAAGAGTAGGCGGTATGATTCCTTCTCCTGAGGAAGTGCTTGCAAAAATTATTGAAGCTAACGGAGGTAACAACTAATGATCGTATTTGATAAACCGAAATCATTGACAGATGCCCCATTGCACTATTGCCCTGGATGTACTCATGGTATAATCCACCGTTTAGTTGCAGAGGCTATTGATGAACTTAATATCGAAGGAAAAACCATAGGTGTTGCTCCGGTTGGCTGTGCTGTTATGGCTTACGATTATTTTGCTTGTGACATGGTAGAGGCAGCCCACGGCAGAGCTCCTGCAGTTGCAACAGGAATCAAGAGATCTGATCCTTCAAAGATAGTATTTACATATCAGGGTGACGGAGACCTAGCTTCTATCGGTATGGCAGAGACTATCCACTCTGCGACTCGTAACGAAAACATAACAGTAATCTTTGTTAATAACGCAATCTATGGTATGACCGGTGGACAAATGGCACCAACATCTCTTCCTGGTCAGGTTACTCAGACATCACCATACGGCAGAGATACAAATCACTGTGGTTTCCCTGTTAAAGTTTGTGAAATGCTTTCTCAGCTTGAGGGCCCTGAGTATTTGGAACGTGTTGCTGTTAATAATGTAAAGAATATCAAAAAGGCAAAGGCTGCTATTAAAAAGGCTTTTGAAAATCAGGTTAACGGTAAGGGATTCTCACTTATTGAGGTTGTTTCAACTTGCCCTACTAACTGGGGTATGACACCAAACGATGCACTAAAATGGGTGGATGAAAATATGATTCCATACTATCCTCTTGGTGTGTACAAAGACAGAAGCAATAAGGAGGATAAATAAATGAGTACATTTAATATTCTGATTGCCGGATTCGGCGGACAAGGCGTTCTTTTTGCAGGAAAATGCCTTGCATATAAAGGTCTTACAGAAGATAAGCAGGTTAGCTGGCTTCCTTCTTATGGTCCTGAGATGCGTGGCGGTACAGCAAATTGTAGCGTAATATTAAGCGATTCACCGGTAGGATCTCCTATTGTTTCTACACCGGATATTCTTATTGCAATGAACCTGCCATCCCTTGATAAATATGAGGGAGAAACTCAAAAAGGTGGCAAAATTTTTGTTGACTCAACTCTAATCGGCAGAAAGGTAGAAAGAGAAGATGTAGATGCGTACTACATCCCTGCTACAAAAATGGCAGCTGATATAGGCGCACCAACACTTGCAAATATGATTATCCTGGGTAAAATGATTAAGGAAACCGGAGCTGTCAACTTTGATGATATCGAAGTTGGACTAAAGAAGGTTATCCCGGCTAGAAAGGCTGATATGATAGATATTAACCTAAAAGCTTTGAAAGCAGGATATGATTTCTAAAATTTAGCACTCACTTTTGTGGGTGCTTTTTTGCTTTATAGGAAACGGTATTCCCATAAAGCAAAAAAATAATTATACTGCCGTGCAATTTTTTTGAAAAGCATTAGCTTTTCAAAAATGTACATGGAATAAGAAAAGCAAAATTGCTTTGACCATCCTCCGTAGGCGGTGCAGCGAAGCTGCTTTTCTTTTCCTTCCTTACAAAAATTACTATTTACTTTTTTTCTTTATCATTGTATAATATAAGCACTATTAAAAAAGAGGTAAATGTAATGAAGAAATTTATAGCAATACTGTCTGCTATGTGTATATTCAGCCAGTCTGTTTCAGCTTCCATTCTTGGAACTTTTGTAACGTCTTGGTCGGTTGATATTGCAGATAAAGTCATCTACAATCATAATAAATTTATGTCGGAACAGTCCGGCGTGGGACAGCAAAGTGAACATTTTGCCGTATATACTCCAAATGATGCAGTAAAACCAATTGTAGTAAGCGGAGAATACCTTTGGGGGAGGGAAACCATCACTCAAGCAGAAGATTATATGAAGAAAAAGGGCTTAGTGCCTATGATAGGTGTCAACGCTTCCTATTTTTCGTATGAAACAGGTCTGCCTATGGGACACGTTATTTCAAACGGAAAGATTGCATCAAAGGATACGCTATCCTATCAGTCCATAGGGTTTAATCCGGACGGTACAGCCTTTATTGCACCGCTGGAAATAAAGACAACTTTGTCATTTCAAAAATATGGCGAAAGCGTGGACGTTGATATTGCACATATAAATAAATACAATCAAAAAATAATGGATATTGTTAACTTGTATACACCGGAATTTAGCCAATCAAATCACACCGAATGCCCATCTTTGTCTTTGATAATGAGGGTGAATGAAGGCGAGCTGACTATTGGAGGAACACTCTCCGCTACAATAGAAGAAAAGTTCAACTACGACGGTTCTATTAAGCTTCCGGAGGATAAACTAGTTATTACAGTAAACGAAATTGCAAAACCGGAACT
>SVKH01000084.1 GCA_015068545.1 Oscillospiraceae bacterium | reverse complement strand
TATAGTTGGCAAGAAGTTGTTTGGTATCCTTTGGCAGACAGTATCCACCATAACCAAAGGAAGGATTGTTGTAATGATCACCGATTCTTGGATCAAGTCCTACACCTTCTATGATTGATTTTGTGTCTAGACCTCTCACTTCGGCATATGTATCCAGCTCGTTAAAATAGGAAACTCGTAGAGCAAGGTATGTATTGGCAAATAGCTTAACAGCCTCAGCTTCTGTTGTATTCATGATAAGAGTCGGTACATTTTCCTTTATAGCACCTTGTGCTAATAAATCGGCAAACTGCTTTGCTTTTTCTTTAAGTTCATCAACAGCTCCCACTATAATTCTGGAAGGGTATAAGTTATCAAATAATGCTCTGCCTTCACGCAAGAACTCCGGTGAGAAGATTAGCTTGTCACAGTTATATTTTTTTCTCATATCCTCGGTAAAACCAACTGGAACAGTAGATTTTACCACCATTATCGCATCAGGATTTACCTTCATTACAAGCTCAATTACAGCTTCTACGCTGGATGTGTCAAAGTAGTTTAGTGTAGGATCATAGTTTGTAGGAGTAGAGATTACTATGAACTCTGCACCTTTATATGCTGATTCTCCATCAAGTGTTGCTGTCAGGTTAAGTTCCTTTTCAGCAAGATATTCTTCTATTTCCTTGTCAACTATAGGAGATTTTTTGTTGTTGATCATGTCAACTTTTTCAGGGATAATATCTACTGCCCATACCTCATTATTCTGTGCTAGCAGAATAGCATTTGATAATCCCACATATCCTGTTCCGGCAACTGCTATTTTCATATCAATACTTCCTTTCAGACGTTAGTTATAAAACTCTTTGTACCATTTTGCAAATTTTGAAAGACCTTCTTCAAGGCTTGTGCTTGGCTTAAAGTTAAAGTCCTTTATTAAATCATCCACATCGGCATATGTTTGGTATACATCTCCCGGTTGCATAGGAAGGAATTCCTTTTCCGCAGGCTTGTCTATTATGCCTTCGTTTATAAGGCATTTTTCCAAGGTTTCCACAAAATACAAAAGATCTTCCGGTTGATTGTTACCGATATTGTATATTTTGTAAAGTGCACCATCTTCATTTTCCACAGGCGGCTTACCCATAACGTTCACAATTCCCGTTACGATATCGTCTATATATGTAAAGTCACGCTTCATATCGCCGAAGTTAAAAATCTGTATTTTTTCACCTTTAACAAGCTTTTTTGTAAAGCTGAAGTACGCCATATCAGGTCGTCCCATAGGGCCGTAAACGGTGAAAAATCTGAGACCGGTGGCAGGAATTTTGTAAAGCTTAGAGTATGCGTGAGCCATAAGCTCGTTGGATTTTTTTGTCGCAGCATACAGTGATACAGGGTTGTCCACCTTATCTGATACAGAGTATGGGACTTTCTTGTTGGTGCCGTAAACCGATGAGGAAGAGGCATAAACAAGATGTTTAACCGGATGGTTTCGGCAAGCTTCCAATATATTGAAAAATCCCACCATATTACTTTCCATGTATGCTTCCGGATTTGTGATGGAATATCTTACACCTGCCTGTGCTGCAAGGTTAACCACGATCTCCGGCTTGTATTCTGAAAAAACTTTTTCTATTGTTTCCTTGTCTGCAAGGTTACCTTTTACAAAGGTGAAGTTTTCATATTTATTTAAAATCTCAAGCCTTGCATCCTTTAGTTTAGTGTCATAGTAGTCGTTTAAGTTGTCATATCCTACTACGTTCTTTCCTTCTTTCAGCAATCTTTCGGAAAGGTAAAATCCGATAAATCCTGCTGCACCGGTAACTAATATTGTTCCCATAATATCACTCCTATTCTATCATTCCCAAATCCTGCATCATTTTCATGCGTTCTTTAAACTCTTTGGTATCCTTAGGCAACACCTCCGGCTTGCGTGTACCCAGAATAACATCAACATATCTGTGAATCCATGCAATAGGTATCAAAATCTTAAATTTTGCATACTTATACTTGTATTTATTTATCAGGTCCTCTTGCTTGGGGAACCATTTATATCCATATTCCTGATTAACGGACAGGAACATCTTTGATTTTACTTTAGACTTTGTAGATCGTTTTTGGCAGTATTCATCTAGGAAAGACTCTCTATTGTCAGCGGAAAACCCGAAGATTCCACCTTCTTCTGTATCCGATAAAACGTTTTCTGCTAAGAGTTCGCTTTTTATTTCGTAGTCAAAACCAAAGTAAATGGCACCGATTGTCTTGACAGTATCAAGAAGAGTATCATATTTCAGATCCTTCATAATTTTGTCATATTCGGCAAAATCTATTTTCTCTTTGTTTTTTTCAATAAATAGCAATAGATCCATGATCTGTCTTACACCACCACCGCGATTGACAAAGTGCTTAATGTAATGGGCAGTAAGATACATAAGACTATCTCTTATGCTCAATACGTAATAGCTTTTTCCTGCTATCTCCATGGTATCCCATGGTTGGTTTACCATACTGATGCTATTGAATAAAAACTTTTCAGATGCTTTGCTATATAGACTGACATGAACCTCCAATATTCCTCCGATGGGGTGTGAGGTAGTCATGTGATGATGGTTTGGATGTCGCTTTTCTACTGTATATCCGTATTCAAGAAGCAGCTCTGAAACCCTTTCTTCGTCCTTTGGGTTTATTAGTATATCAGTATCTCCCGAAATTCTGCAGTCAGGATTGTTGTACAAAGGAGAGATAGTTGCACCCTTTAAAAGACAGCTTTTTATCCCGTTTTCCTCAAGTTTTTTCAGTATATCCAGAGTAAACTCCGTACGCATCATTCCGCGGGATACCATAGTCAGAAATTCCTGCTGATACTTTGATGTGTCGCAAAGCTTGCTAAGTTCTGGGTACACCATAGTCCAAACTCCCTGTTGAAGGGATAAGGTGCGTATTTCTTCCATATTTATTTGTTCATCTATTTTTGCTGCAGCGCCATTGGCATTTGCGCCAAATAGGTACAGCATATTTTTAAAATGAGAGGTCATTTTTTCTCCTTTTATTTGTCAAGATTACGGTATATGTAGTTGAGATTGAGCCTTTTTGATACCGGAACCTTGGTGGTTTTCTTGTATTTTCCTATTCCTATCATAACGACAATCTGCTCATCGCCGGGAATGTTATTCTTTTTGCAAAAATTCTCCCAAGCTGAATTGTAGGAAAGTGATCTTTGTACAGTACAGGCTGCAATTCCGTATGCGTGTAGAGCCAGAGTAAGGTAACCTGCGAACATAGATGCACTCACTATATACTGATTGTTTTCGAAAAGTCCGTATGCAGACTGCTTTGCTGTTATAAGCAGGAACTTGTCTACGTCTTGGGCAAAGCCGCCTATTCCTTCTAAAGATTTTCCTGATTCAGCTATGTATTTTTTACTACTTACAGAATAAACTCTAACTCCTTGTCTATTGCAGGCAGAAGGGCTCCTTTGTGCTAATTTTACAGCTTTTCTTATTTCTTCATCGGTTACCGCTTCTCCTGAAAATTCGCGGATACTGTGACGTGTTTCAAATAAATTTTCTATGTCATTTATATTAAACTTAAAATCATCAGAATTTAATTCTATCATTCCGCCATATACATCATCAGATTTTGGAAGTTCGCCAAAAAGGTCACCGTACAGCTTTTTAATAAGGTATAGATCGCCATTGGTAAAGTTATTTTTATCATTCCATTCCAGATATGTCCAGAGTGCGTCTCTTGCAAAAAGCAGGCATTCCTTATTAGAATACCCATTTTTTGAGTAAATTTCACACATGGCAAGGATGCGCTTGATTTTATCTATGCCAAAACCCGGACGTGGATTGCAGATGGAAAGTCCTTTTTCTATAGAATGAACTAAGCGAATAATGTCTGCTTCCAGTCTGGCTTGTTTAAAATCTTCATGGCGAAGAATACGATTATTCTTTTTTAAATCGTAGCACATAGAACGTGCCTGTATTAGAATGCTTTTAATGTTTTTCATTTTTTTGCCTTCTTTTCAAATCTTCTTTTTAAGTATAAAACCTGTTCTCTGTTAAAAATTAAGCTTACAATTGCAACAATCACAAAAGCCGTCATACCTACAATAGCAGCGTACATTATCCATTGCAGATATCCCGTCATCTCCATTGTTGGAACTGATCTGAATATCCAGGTTATCAAAATAAATGTTGCGAAATACAGTAGATATGATTTTGCCAAATACCATACTGGAAAATTTAATATGTGCTTGAATGAGTATAATGCAAACTGTGCAGTACGAATGACAGCTGCCACGAAAGTGCCTATTATAACTCCGATTATGCCAAAATAATACAACATTACAAGTGATACACCAATATTTACGAAAACTTCCCAGATAGATGCGTTTCTTGTTTGTTTAAAGTGTCCAGCGGCTTCTGTTAGCATTTGATATGGAAGTCTCATACAGTTCATCATAGCTACTAAAGTCATTGCAAATGCAAAGACAGGTCTAATGTAATTTACATCTGTAACTGAATCTGTATATATGCCTATGAATGGTGTAAGCATAACTGATGTTACCGAGAATACAAGAGCACAAGCGGCAAATAGTCCCCATTCTATGAAAAGGAATGTGTTTTTTAGGTTTTCCTCTTCCTTGTGTGCAATCATATTTCCAAAGGTGGCGTTTATGCCGTTTATCATAGAGGTAATCAGTTTTTGGATATTAATTGTCACCATACTATGAACTGTATAAACAGAGATCTCTTTAAGCTGTACAAAAAAGCTCATAAGTACAAGATCTACGTTTCCGTTAACGACAACGGCAATTTGTTGTGTAAATGCATCCCATCTTTGCTTTATAGCACTATTATCGGGTTTAGCATTTTTGTCTATCTTATAATGTTTTTTTACATAAATACTGAGCCACAAAGGGTCAGTTAGTGCGGCTATCGCAGCACCTAATTTAACTATGTGCATATTATAGCCAAGCTTTATCAAAATAACTGTAACTATAAATGACAGGATTCGAGAAATTACAATACTCAAAGTTTGTACATAATATTTTTGGTCAGCTTGCAAAAGAATTTTGTACTTAATAGCAAAGCAATTTTCTATTATCACGACACTACCTATGATAAGAACCATGGCAAATGTTTCAAACCAACCGTATTCGCCTGTGGTTAGAAAGGGGAAGAGTATAGCAAACAGAACCACATACCCAAGTATCATAAGGGAAACCTTGCGCATAAAGATATTGGTAGATGCTATAATAGAGCTGATCTTATCTTGATCATTATCTGCAAGCGGTTTAAATAGTGCAGCCCTTGTCACAGCGCCAAGTCCGGCTCTTAAGACAGTAGTAAAGCCCATGTACTGACCTATTGCTCCAACCAGTCCATTATAAGAGGAACCAAAAGTTGTGAGAATCAATCGTGGAAGGATAAGACCGGTTATTAGGGTGACAAGCTCCGAAAGCCAACCGGTTAACATATTCAGTTTTAAGGCTTTTGCTCTGTTCATCTTGCGCTCCTTTTAAATTTAACCGAGTTGACTGTTTAGATAATCAATGGAAAGCTTTCTCTTTTCAGCTATGATTTGTTTTATAACATGATAATCAATATTCGAAGACATAACATCGTGCAGATTACTGTTGCAGTCAACATTTCTTTGAGAAAGGCCGAAATCATCTAAAATTTGTGTTACTTTTATCTTTTTTCTACCATAACTTGCGAAATTCTTATTATAAATAATGGAGAAAACAGTACCGTGAAAAGTATTGGTAAAAACATAGTCGGCTTTATTATAATATCCTAGCATGACAGATGGCTCAAAAGGAATGTTAACATCAGCCGGAAAGTTATCTCCAAATGCAATAATCTTTTTTTTGTTTTTTTGTGCAAAGCTTCTAATACTATTTACAGCGTCTAGACTTAAATCAGAAAAGGCATATACCAGTACAAAATTACTCTCATTGCACTGTGATGCCATTTTGTTGTAGTAGGAAGTGTCTAAAAGCATTGTTGGGTCCAAAACCTGAACTATGTCCATATCCTTTTGAGTAAGAGTGTTTACCACATCCATTGTTTGCTTATCGCGCACGGATATAGCAGAAAAGCTTAAAAGGCAATTCACTAGTTCTGGTATATCAGACACTTCTTGTGGAAGGGTATTACCGACAGATGGAGCATAGGCAACCTTTCTTTTTGGTATTTCGTAGCCCCAAAATCTTTTCCATTCGCTTTTAAAATACTTGTCATGTATATTCCAGATGGTATCACTTCCATAGATATATAGATCGATACTATCGTTAAAGTCTTCTACCAAAAATGATTTAAGCTGGTCTTTGTATGAAAAGTATGTACTAAGAATATGTTTCGATTTAAGTTTTTGTTTTTTTAAAGCGTATTTTACGGACATTAAAATCCGATGATATAAGCAATGCTCCTTGTTAGTAGGTCTTTTTATAAAACAGACATTGTGTCCCTTTTCTTCGAGGAACTTATATAACGAGGTAGCTTGAAGGAAACTGCCGCAATTATAAGAATTATAGACAGTTACTATACCTATTTTCATACTTCCTCCAAATATTTATCCTTTTATTTTATCAAGATCTATCATTTCGCCCATTTTATAGTCCCATTCTTCTGGTTCAAATGGAACGGATCCGCTCCAGTGGAAGAAGGTCATCTCTCCAAAGTATACTTTCCCGTTTACATAATAAAAATCCACACGAACCTGAGGAATGCCAACAGATAACTTTTCTGCTAAGGTACGCATTTCGTCAAAAGCCACAGGCTTTTCCGGTAGTACATCGGCATTTGGATGACCATTGGTAAATGGAAGATGGTTATAGTCCATATCGAAAAAGTCGAATTTAGTTTCGCTTTTTGCCTGACGTTCTGTTGCGACAAAAAGAACCTTTGCTTCTCCATTAAATGCAAAGAACTTATAGTCTCTAAGGTCCTTTGTCTGTGAATCCTCCATATATTTTTCTGCTATAATTCTTGGTTTTACAT
>SVKH01000083.1 GCA_015068545.1 Oscillospiraceae bacterium | reverse complement strand
TATTGTAGCCTCGTGCAACAAATTCACCTGTTACATTATCCGGTAGATCTTCGCCTGTTTCAGGGTCCACGATCTTACACTCTATTTCAGGAAGGGCTCTTCCTACGGTATTCACACGCACATCTATGGTATCGTCTGTACTGCTCATAGTACATCCCGGTGAGCTTTCAGTCTGACCATAAACTATGGTTATTTCACGCATATTCATTTTGTCTATAACCTTTTCCATAGCAGATACAGGGCAAGGAGAACCTGCCATAATACCTGTACGCATATAAGAAAAATCGGTTTTTTCAAAATCAGGATGTTCCAAAAGTGCTATAAACATAGTCGGAACACCGTGGAATGCAGTAATTCTTTCTTGATTTATACAGGTAAGTGCCGGCTTTGGAGTGAAATAAGGAAGCGGTAGCAGTGTACCCCCGTGAGTCATGGTTGCTGTCATAGCAAGCACCATTCCGAAACAGTGGAACATCGGTACCTGAATCATCATTCTATCGGCAGTAGAAAGGTCCATTCTGTCACCAATACATTTACCGTTGTTAACCACGTTATAGTGGGTAAGCATTACACCTTTTGGGAAGCCGGTTGTACCGGAAGTATACTGCATATTGCATACATCGTGGATATTGACACGAGATGCGTAGCGCTGTACTTCTTCGATAGATACGTTGGATGACTTTGCCAGAGCATCCTCCCATGTCATACATCCTTCCATAGAGAAGCCTACCGTAACTACGTTTCGCAAAAATGGCAGACGCTTGGAGTGAAGATGATTTCCCTTTTTGGTATCGCTAAGCTCTGGACAAAGCTCCTTGATGATTTCCTTGTAGTTGGAATCACGGTAGCTTTCTATCATAATAAGTGTGTGAGTATCGGACTGTTTCAAAAGGTATTCTGCTTCGTGAATTTTATATGCTGTATTAACTGTAACAAGAACAGCTCCTAGCTTAACCGTAGCCCAGAAGGCTATGTACCATTCCGGCACGTTTGTAGCCCATACAGCCACATGGCTTCCGGGACGGACTCCCATAGCTATCAAAGCTCTTGCGAAAACGTCAACATCATCACGGAACTGGGAATATGTCCTTGTGTAGTCAAGTGTTGTGTATTTAAATGCCAATTGGTCAGGAAATTCCTCAACCATTTTATCCAGAACCTGAGAAAATGTTTTTTCGATAAGTGCGTCCTTTTTCCATGGGAACTTACCTGTTTTTGCTTTATTCTCGTAAAGAGTAGACTTAGCTCTGGATGGATTTTTAAATCGGGACATATAGCTGACAAAATGAGGGAATATAATATCTATATCGGTAATGTCACTATCCCATTCAGGGTCCCATTCAATAGAAATAAACTCGTTATAGTTTATAGAACGAAGCACGTTCAGCATCTGCTCGATAGGAAGTGAACCTTCACCTACAAGGCTGAAGTCTTTGTTATTTTCAGAGTCTTTTATATGTATGTGGCGAATATATGCGCCAAGATTTTTTATAGTAGCATCTGGTTCTTCGCCGTATAGTCTGTAAGGATAGTGGAAGTCCCACAATGCTCCCAAAAAGTCACTGGCAAAGCTGTTTAAAAGTTCAGCAAGTCTTTTTGTGTCTGCATATATGCCTACGGTTTCTACCAGTAGGATAACTCCGTTTTCCTCTGCAACTGGTAATGCTTTTTTGATAAATTCTATTGCACCATCCTCGTTATCAGAGGCTTTTATACGAATGTACTTTGTTCTCAAAGCCTTGCAGAAATCTATACATTTGGTAAATTCGGCGAAGGCATCATCAAAGTTCGAGGAGATGTCAGAGACCATGTCTATACATGAGATGGAAAGCTTGTTTTCTATTAGCTTGTGATATACCTCGTTGGTGCTTTGCTTAACCTTGGTAACGTCATGAATCTCGATGCCGCGGAACTTGTATTCCTTGGCAATATCTATGAAATCGTTAAGCTCAACACCATCCCAACGGTTTGTTGAAAAAGACAGATTCATAAATTATTCCTCCTCGAAGAGAATTTTGTTGATTGCGTTAATATACGCGTTAATACTGGATTCCACAATGTCGGTGGAAACACCTTTTCCGGAATAGAGCTTGCCGTCGGAACGAAGCTTTACTACGGTAACGCCCATAGCTTCACGTCCCTCTGTAACTGACTGAATTTGGAAGTCGTCAAGCTCAAAATGTCTGCCGACAATTTTTTCAATACACATGAATGCGGCATCAATCGGACCGTCACCTACCGACATTCCTTCAAGCTCATTACCATCCTTTAGAAGAACCATAACTGCTGAAGAATTAATCACGTTTCCGCTGTTGATAACGTAGCTTTTTAGTTTAAATGTAGGAGCTACCTGTAGTGCAGAGGAGGCTATAATTGCATCCAATTCCTTTGCCTTTACAGGCTTGCTTTTTGCTATTTTTAGAAATTCTTCATACACATTCTTTATGTCATCTTCCGAAAGGTCATAACCCATTTTAAGGATAACTGCAGACAAAGTGTCTATGCTATCGTTTTCGCTAAGGACTATCTCGTCAGAATGACTAGTTGCGCTGTCAGAATCTGCAGCAATCCCTGTTTTCAAAAATCCCATTCTGTCTATGGTATGCTCAAGCTCGGTGAAGTTAAGATCTAGGCTGACATCCATAGAACCTCCTCGAGTTTGAAGAATTTTAGCTACAGCCAAAAGTGAAGGGAAGTGGCTTTTTGATGCAGTTACCTTGAATTGTCTTGCGCCTACGGTTATAGAAGAGATTAAGCAGGCAACTGCCATATGCAGACTATTGTTACATTCTACAGAAAGCATCACATCATTTAATGAAGGAACATTTTTGTACAAGTCCAGAATAAAGTCCTTAAACTCATTTGGCATCATTTCTCCGGCACTGTCACATACTGTAATTGTTTTAGCGCCTGAAGAAATGGCAGTTTCTATTGATTTATAAAGGAAGTCACGTTCGCTTCTGGTAGCATCAAGGGCGGAAAATTCCACATCATCACAAAGGGAAGCACACTTTTTCGTAAGAGTGTCTATCATCTCCAGTATAGCTTTTGGTTTCTTGTGGCAAAGGTATTCCATCTGTACGCTGGATACCGGAACCATAAGGTGCAATCTTTTACTCTTTGCCGACTTGATAGCATCGTATGTAGCCTCTATTGATTCTTCAGAATAATCAACCGGGCAAGATAGAGTGCTGTTCTTTATAAGAGGTGAAATTGTGTGAAGAAACAGGGTATCAGTTTTCTTATTTGTGATTTTCCCGGTTTCTATAACACTCACGTTCAGCTTATCTAATTTTTTAACAACATCAATCTTTTCTTTAAAGCTGAGAGAGTTATTTTTTTCACTTTCTCGTAATGTGATGTCAGAAACAGTAACTTTTTGCATATTATCTCTCCTTTTTTCTGAAAATAAAAACAGGAATTTACATCCATCTGCTACGGTCGTAAATTCCTGAATTTTGCATCATAATTATGGTATTTTATTCAAGCACGACAAATAGCGTTATTTTCCTGACTGTTGAGTAGTAGGGCGATAACGCTGAGGAGGTTATTTATAATGGATTTACATACGTTCATCATATACATTACCTCTAACTTGAATTGCTATAAATGATATCACATTCATCGCCGTTTGTCAACAATTTTTTAATTTTTTTTAAAATCCGATGTAGGATAGCCAGTCCATCATAAGAGTTTTCCATTTAGCAACATATGGACTGTCGTTGCAAAGGGCAAGTCCGTGTCTGCCGTGTGGGAAAATGTGGCATTCGCTTGGTATGCCAAGTTCATGGAGCTTTGACGCATAGTATAAGGAATTTCTCACGTCTACGCAGTCATCATCGCTGGTGTGCCATATAAAAGCCACAGGTGTTTTACTATCAGCTATAAGGTCAGGAGAAAGCTCCTCGCCAAGATCCGGTAGTTCTTCACCCAAAAGAGATTTGCCGGAACCTATATTTGCTATACCTTTGCCCAAAAGGCGTATAACAGGGTAGCACAAAATCTGTGCATTTGGAAGGTAATCTTCCTTGTCAATTTCGTCAATATTTTCAAATTCTGTTGTTCCTCTATATGTAGAAACTAATGCTGCTAAGTGCCCTCCGGCAGAGGAACCCATTACAGCTATTTTATCCTTATTAATGCCAAATTTTTCGGCATGGTGGCGCACAAAACGCACACTTCTTCGGGCATCTATCAGTTGAAGAGGGAAATGATGTGGTGTCAGACGGTATGTCACAACAAAGGCTGTAATACCATTTTCGTTAAAAAATTTTGCATAGTCTTCGCCTTCGTACTGGCACAGAACTCCGTATCCTCCTCCGGGGAAGATTATTACCGCGCAGTCGCTTTTTTGTTCGTCTGGTATAAATGCTGTAATTTCAGGGACGGCATCGTATGAGCCGGGTGCATTTTCCCATAAATTATAACTTTCTATTTTCATATTATCCTGCCCTCCAGAAAAAATTCCTACTTATTATACTACTGTTCTAAAATTTTTGCAAGTTTTTTTTGTAAAAATAATGCGCACGCTCTTAATTTTTTTATAAGCCAATAAACCTCTAAAAAAATCGCAAAAATTGTTGACTTTTACACTTTAAAGTGCTATAATAAAACCAAATTGAAAATTAAAGGCAATGACCGAAATGAAGTAGCCCTATTTGGAGCCGGAGAGAGTTGGCGGTAGCTGCGAGCCAATGCGAAAAATAGTGTGTGAATTACGCTTCGCGAGCTGTGCACCAAACGGAAGTTTTATCTAAGTAGGCTGCAACGGGAGCACCCGTTATAGTGCAGGGGTACGGTTTTGTACCCTATGAGGTCAGATTCTGTGAGGAACTGGCAAAATGAGGTGGTACCACGATATTTCGTCCTCTGCTGTTGTGCAGGGGTTTTTTGTTATAAAAATCCTCGCACAAATACTTATATAAAGGGAGAGAGTTTTATGCCAATTACAGAAATTCTTAACAAAAACTCGGATTTTTATCCAAACGATATCGCCCTTGTGGAGATTAACCCAAACGGCGAAGATACCACACGCACAACATGGCGTGAATATAACCTTATCGAGGCAAAGCCTCACGAGGAATACAAAAAGGAAATAACTTGGAGTGAGTTTAACAAAAAGGCAAACCGTTTTTCAAACCTGCTTCTATCCCGTGGGATTAAAAAGGGTGATAAAGTTGCTATTTTGCTGATGAACTGCATCGAGTGGCTGCCGATATACTTTGGTATTTTGAAGACAGGTGCTCTGGCGGTCCCTCTTAACTATCGTTACACAGCTGATGAAATCAAATACTGCTTAAAGCTTGCTGATAGCGATGTTATAGTATTCGGGCCGGAGTTTATAGGACGTGTAGAGGAAATATACGGAAGAGTAAAGGGAGTGAAAATGTGGTTTTACGCAGGAGAGGATTGTCCTACTTTTGCCGAAAGCTACGACAAGCTTGTGACCTACGCTTCCACTAAGGCTCCTGATATCAAGTTAACCGACCAAGATGAAGCGGCAATATACTTCTCATCAGGTACAACAGGCTTCCCGAAAGCTATTATACATAACCACGAAAGCCTCATGCACGCTGCATTAACCGAGCAGAATCACCATTCCCAGACAAAGGATGACGTATTCCTGTGCATACCGCCGCTATATCATACAGGAGCTAAAATGCACTGGTTTGGAAGCTTCCTGGTTGGCGGGAAGGCAGTACTTTTAAAGGGTATAAAGCCGGAATGGATTCTGGAAACAGTATCAAAGGAGCAATGTACAATAGTTTGGCTGCTGGTCCCTTGGGCGCAGGATATATTAGATTCCATAGACAGCGGAGATATAGAGCTTGAGCAATACAAGCTTGATTGCTGGAGACTGATGCACATTGGTGCACAGCCTGTTCCGCCTAGTCTTATCAATAGATGGAAAAAGGTTTTCCCGAATCATGATTACGATACAAACTACGGTCTATCCGAATCTATCGGTCCTGGCTGTGTACACCTTGGTGTGGAAAATATTCATAAGGTAGGCGCAATAGGAAAAGCAGGCTACGGCTGGCAGGTTAAGATTGTAGATGAACACAGAAATGAAGTAGCAAAGGGTGAAGTTGGCGAACTTGCTGTAAAAGGTCCTGGTGTTATGAATTGCTACTATAAAGATGAAAAGGCAACCAATGACGTGTTGCAGGACGGTTGGCTATTTACAGGTGATATGGCTCAGGAAGACAGCGATGGATTTATCTTCTTGGTTGACCGCAAAAAGGACGTTATCATCTCCGGTGGAGAAAACCTGTACCCCGTACAAATAGAGGACTACCTAAGAAGCAATGATAAGATCAAGGACGTAGCTGTAATAGGTATTCCGGATAGCCGTCTTGGCGAAATAGCAGCAGCGGTTATCGAGGTAAAAGAAGGAGAAATCCTGACAGAAGAAGATGTAGATGATTTCTGTTTGGATCTTCCAAGATACAAAAGACCTCGTAAAATTATCTTTGCAGAGGTACCAAGAAATCCAACCGGAAAGATAGAAAAACCAAAACTACGCGAAATGTATGGAAAGAAGTCGGTAGTAGCTCACGAAAACGAAATTGAGGTTTGATTAAAATTGCCCATAATCACACAAACCTAACCATTGATGTACCAATGTACGCCGTCGGGTGTCCCTTGCGGTTAGCTTTGCGGATTCTGAACAATTTTTCTACAAACCTCTGGAAAGAGGAAATTGCCCATAATCACACAAACCTAACCCTTGACGTACCAATGTACGCCGTCGGGTGTCCCTTACGGTTAGTTTTGCGGATTCTGAACAATTTTTCTACAAACCTCTGGAAAGAGAAATTTGCCCGCAGCATATTTTCTGCCTCAGTGTAGTACCGATGTTCAGTACCATTTGCAGGGAAAATCCTCTGTGAACAATTTACTAAAGGAGTATGCTCGCTGTTTACAGTGAATTTCCTATCCGGAAAAACTGTAAAGCGGATAATATCTGATAATCAATTACCAATTCCATAGAAAGGGAAATGCAATTATGAAAAAACTATTATTGGGCAACGCAGCAGTTGCACAAGGTGCATATGAAGC
>SVKH01000082.1 GCA_015068545.1 Oscillospiraceae bacterium | reverse complement strand
CAGGAAAGCCTAGCCCTACCAGATGTGATCATGTTATAGATGATATGAATGGAAGAATAGATGCCATTATCTGTGGCGGAGAATCTAAAGTGGGGGTGGAATCTACTATTATTGATCTTTCGGGAGAAGAACCTGTTATTTTAAGACCGGGTGGAATTACTCTTGAGGATGTGGTAGCTGTCTGCGGCTGTGGCAGGCTGGATAAGCATGTTTTGTCGTCGGTGTCAGCAAAGGAACAGCCAAAGTGTCCGGGAATGAAGTATACCCATTATTCTCCTGATGCAGATGTGACTGTGGTAGAAGGTTCGCCGGAATCGGTTTTTATAAAGATAAAGGAGCTTGTTACAAAGGCGAAGGCAGAAGGTTTGGTAACAGGAGTTCTTGCTGCTTGCGATGTTGGTTTTGATGCAGACTGCTTCATTTCTACCGGCAAGGACAGCAGAACTTTTTCAGCTGTGCTGTTTGACGCTCTTCGGGAGTTTGACAAGAAGGAAGTTGATGTGGTTTTTGCTCAATTTTCTTTGCAGGATGAGGCTGGCATAGCTGTAAAGAACAGACTGTATAAGTCAGCAGGGAATAAAGTGATCTATACAGATCTTGACATTTGAGCTTATATAGCCTGATTTTAGCGCTTGTGTATTGATTTAGATTTACTTAGGGTAATCTAAATCAATACTTAAAATAAGTTATAATGATGAGCAAAAACTGTTTTTAAATATTTTTTTCACAATTATTTAAGAAAAACCTTGCAATTTTATAATTCCTGTGTTATAATAACATAGTTGTGAAACGGAGAGGTGGCCGAGTGGCCGAAGGCGCAACATTGGAAATGTTGTGAGGTGAAAGCCTCCGTGAGTTCGAATCTCATCCTCTCCTCCAGAAAAAAGCATCAATCTTGATAAAAGATTGGTGCTTTTTTCAATGAATTGCCTGACGGCGTGAATTGAAATCTACGATTTCATGAATTGAGCCTACGGCTCATGAATTGCACCTGTTGGTGCATTAAAAGGAAATTCAATTCATGGCGAAGTTAATTCATGACAACAGTGACAATTCATGGCGAAGTTAATTCATGACAACAGAGTTGTCAAATCATTATAAAACCAAAATATATTCATTGTTCTGTTTTCCCAGAAAAATCGTTAAGAGTTATATTTGGATGTAGTGTCTTTCTGTAAAGAACGCACTGTATTCTATTTTTTTGCGGAAATATATGAGAAAATTCAGACTAACCCATAATATGAATCTCCGCATGCATAATTTTTTGTTTGCAATAATTTGTCCTATAAATACTGTCCGGATTATGGCAAAACACAGTTAAAATTGATAAATATTTAACATAAAATAATACTAAAAATTTGTTGAATTTGTGCAGAAAGTATGATATAATTTATAGGATAATGGGTGATGGTGTAAAAGGCTATCAAATCCGGCAAAAACTCTTTTTTTGGTTGTCGTTTTTTCTGTATATACTAATAGATTACCATATCCCAAAGAGAAATGAATGAAGAATATAATACATGGGGGTGTTATTTTGTTTAAAACATTTAGAGGTGGTCTGCATGTGCCGGACCACAAAGCTGAAACAAACGCGAAACCCGTCAGGGAATGTGAGGGTGCTCCCGTACATATTTTCCCATTGCAACAGCATATCGGTGCTGCTCTTGATGTTAAGGTTAATGTGGGAGATTACGTAAAAGTGGGAACGGTCCTTGCAGATTCTGATTCATTCTTGACAGTACCTTTGCATTCATCAATATCGGGAACTGTAACAGATATAAAGCCGCACTTACACACCTCAGGTGCTGAAGTGACCTCTATTTTTGTAGAAAACGATTACAAATACGAAATAAGCGAGGATATAGCTCCAAAGCATGTGGATTCCATGACACCTGCCGAGATAATTAAGGTTATTCGTGATGCAGGTATAGTGGGTATGGGCGGAGCTGGTTTCCCTACTCATGCCAAGCTTTCTCCTCCAAAAGAGAAAAAGGTTACTCACGTTATAATAAACGGTGCAGAGTGTGAGCCTTACCTTACATCTGACCACCGCAGACTTTTGGAAGATACTGCCGAAGTTGTGCTTGGTATGCATATTTGTGCAAAAATATTCGGACTTTCTAAAACCCATATTGGTATCGAAGCAAATAAGCCTGATGCTATAAAGCATTTAAAGAGCTTGAACGATCCTAAGATAGAAGTTGTGGAGCTTAAAACAAAGTATCCGCAAGGCTCTGAAAAGCAGCTCATTAAAGCTGTTACCAGAAAGAGTGTCCCATCAGGTGGACTTCCGGTTGATGCAGGCGCAATAGTAATTAACGTAGATACTGCCTTTGAAATTGCAGAGGCTTTCACCTTAGGTCTTCCTGTTTACAGAAGAATAATTACTGTTGCAGGAGATTGTATAAAAGATCCATGTAACTTAAGGGTAAGACTTGGCACGCCATTTGAGTTTGTCATAGAGCAAGCAGGTGGTTTTGTTGGCGAGGTTAAAAAGCTTATAAACGGCGGTCCTATGATGGGTGTGGCACAATATTCTACAAAAGTGCCTACTATAAAGACTACATCAGCCATTTTGGCACTTTCAAAGACAGCTACTGTGTATGAGGAAGATACACCATGTATCAGGTGCGGAAAGTGCGTGAAAAAATGCCCAATGCATTTGATGCCGCTGCATTTATCAAGATACGCATCAAACGGAGACTTGGAAATGTGCGAAAAGTACCATATTTTAGATTGCATAGAATGTGGATTGTGTTCATACCTATGCCCGGGAAGACAAAGTCCTCTTCAGAATATTCGCATGGCGAAGCAAAAGATTTTAGAAAATAGGAGGAAGCAAAAATAATGGAGCAACAGTTTATAGTTTCGTCCTCTCCTCATGTAAAATCAAGTGAGAGTATATCGTCTATAATGCAAGATGTTATAATCGCATTAGTTCCTGCCTCTTTAGCAGGTGTATGCTTTTTTGGAATAAGGGCGCTGGCTGTTATTTTGACTGCTATTGCATCCTGCATACTTTCCGAATATGTATTTGAAAGAATTACAAAGAGAAAAAATACAACAGGGGATCTATCTGCTGTTGTAACAGGCCTTCTTCTTGCCCTTAATCTGCCGGCGACTATTCCTTTGTGGATGGTGATAATAGGTTCGGCATTTGCCATAGTTATAGTAAAACAGCTCTATGGTGGACTTGGTAAAAACTTTATGAATCCGGCATTGGCCGCAAGATGCTTCATGCTTGTTGCATGGGCAGGCAGTATGTCATCTTTTGTCCAGCCTTTTGCTGGAGTTGATGCGGTTTCATCCGCTACGCCTCTTGCTGTTTTGAAAGGCATCGAGCAGGGAAGTCTGCCTACTTTATTGCAAGCTTTTGTTGGGGTAAAAGGCGGATGTATCGGAGAAACTTCCGGTCTTGCGCTGTTGATAGGATTTGGATATTTGCTTGTAAAGAGGGTAGTAGATATCAGAATTCCTCTGTTCTACATAGCATCATTTGCTTTGCTAATCTATCTTTTCGGAAATAACACAACTCAATATGGTATGGCATACTTTACTCTTATGCACGTCTTAAGCGGCGGTCTTTTGATAGGTGCGCTGTTTATGGCAACTGACTACGTAACCACTCCCACCACATTCTGGGGACAGATTATCTTCGGTATCGGTTGCGGAGTTATCACATTTGCCATTCGTGTATTCGGAAGTTATCCTGAGGGTGTGTCCTTCTCGATTATTCTTATGAATATCGTAACACCGCTTATCGAGAGGTTTACTACTCCAAAACCGTTCGGGGAGGTAAAGAAAAATGGCTAATGAGAAAAAAGAGATTATAAAAGTTGGTTTTATACTTTTTGCCATAACAGCCGTGGCTGCCCTTGTGCTTGCTGTTGTAAATAATTTTACAGCTCCGGTTATACTGGAGAATAATAAAAAAGCTCAGGAAATTGCCATGAAAAAGGTTTTGGCAGAGGCTGAGTCCTTTAGTTTAACCGAGTTTAATCCTATTGACGGCAATTCCGCCACAGAGCTGTATATAGCTGATGGAGCCGGTGCTGTTGTAAAGGTATCTCCCTCCGGCTACGGCGGAAAGATTGATATGGTAGTTGGCGTTGATAATGATTTAAAGGTTACCGGAGTTGAAATCATTTCCCAAAGTGAAACAGCAGGTCTTGGTTCAAACTGTACAAATGATGATTTTAGGGCACAGTTTGTAGGGAAATCCTCCGGCATAAAGGTAGTTAAAAACGGAGCGAAGGAAAATGAAATAGATGCTATTTCTTCTGCAACAGTAACTTCAAAAGCAGTAACAAAGGGTGTGAATGATGCCCTTGCTGTAGCAGAATCTATGATGGGAGGCAAGTGAAATGGAAAAAAAGAAAATTTTAAAGAACGGTATTTTAACCGAAAATCCAACATTTGTCCAGCTTTTGGGAATGTGTCCTACACTTGCTGTAACAACTACCTTGAAAAACGGTCTTGGTATGGGACTTTCTGCCACAGTGGTACTTATTATGTCAAACATACTTGTGTCATTGCTTCGTAAAATCATTCCGGATAAGGTGAGAATTGCAGCATACATAGTTATTATTGCTACTTTTGTTACCATTGTCCAGATGGTTTTGCAGGCGTATGTAGAGTCCTTGTACGCATCATTGGGAATTTTTATACCGCTTATAGTGGTTAACTGCATCATTCTTGCAAGAGCAGAATCCTTTGCATCCAAGTATTCCGTAGTAGATTCCGCACTAGACGGTCTTGGTATGGGACTTGGATTTACTGTGGCTCTTTGCATAATATCCATAGTGCGTGAATTTTTTGGTCAAGGTACAATATGGGGAATTAAACTCTATGGTGGCGCTATAAAGCCTGCGGCGATAATCGGTATGCCTCCGGGAGGATTTATAGTACTTGGAATACTTATCGCAGCTATAAACTTTATTGTAAAAAAGAGAAAAGAAGGAGGTAAAAACTAATGGATCAACCTTCAATTATCTCACTTTTGATAGCGGCACTTTTTACCGAAAACTTTGTATTGGTTAAGTTTATGGGGTGCTGTCCGTTCCTTGGAGTATCTAAAAAATTAGATACAGCAATGGGAATGGGAATGGCCGTAACCTTTGTTATGGCAATTGCATCTATGTTTACATGGTGCGTGAATGAGTTTTTACTTGTTAAATACAATCTTGAATACTTGCAGACCATAGTATTCATATTGATTATTGCCGGACTGGTGCAGTTTGTAGAAATGGTAGTTAAAAAGATTATGCCTTCGCTTTATAATGCACTTGGCATATACCTTCCGCTTATAACAACTAACTGTGCTGTTTTGGGTGTGGCACTGCTTAATGTGCAAAATGGATATAATTTTATCAATTCTATTCTGTATGGCACATTTGCCGCATTGGGATTTTCCCTTGCAATCATCTTGTTTGCAGGTGTTCGAGAAACAATTGATGAAAAAGATGTACCGGAGTCATTCAGAGGTTTTCCTATTGCCTTGATATCATCAGGTCTTATGGCGATAGCCTTTATGGGATTTTCCGGATTCTCGATTTAACGGAGGTATGAGATGGGTAGTATAATTTCAGCAGTATTGATTGTATCTTTAATCGGTCTTGCCTTCGGTCTTCTCCTTGCATATGCATCGGTTATTTTCAAGGTAGAAGTTGATGAGAGAATAGACAAGATAGGCGAAGTTCTTCCCGGTGCTAATTGCGGTGCTTGTGGCTATGCCGGTTGCAGTGCATATGCAAAGGCAGTGGTAGAAGACGGTGCGCCGGTAAATGCTTGCAGTGTTGGTAAAGATAAAGTTGCAGAGCAAATTGGAGAGATTATGGGTAAAAAGGCAGAAAGGTCTGTACCTATGACAGCCAGAGTGCTTTGCGGAGGTGACTGTGAGGCTGCCAAGGATAAGTATGAGTATTATGGTGTGCCAAGCTGTCAGGCGGCAAATAAGCTTGCCGGAGGCCCAAAGGCTTGCCAAAGCGGATGTCTGGGACTCGGCACCTGTGTAAGCGTTTGTAAATTTGGTGCCATTCGTATAGAAAACGGCATTGCAGTAGTGGATGAGGAAAAATGTACCGCGTGCGGTATGTGTGTAAATGCTTGTCCAAAAAATGTTATTAAAATTATGCCTAAGGATAAAAAGGTATATGTAAAATGTAACAGTACTATGCCGGGGAAGGTTGTTAATTCTGTATGCAAAGCAGGATGTATTGCCTGCAAGCTATGTGAGAAGGAATGTCCTTTTGACGCAATACAGATAGAGAATAACTTGGCTGTTATTGATTATGATAAGTGCAAATCTTGCGGTCTTTGCGGGAAAAAATGCCCAAAGGGAGTTATTATCAAAAACTGATTTCCAAGGATTTTGAAAGGAAAAACTTATGAAGAATATTACAAAAGTACTTGCTGTGGCACTATCGGGTATGATGGTGTGGCAGACAGGAGCTTTGGCAGAATATGAATGGGCGAGAGATGCTGTAACCTACTGTGTGTCAAATGGTATACTAAGCGGAATGGAAAATGGCGACTTGGCGCTTGGGAATAACCTAACCAGAGAGCAAATGGCAAAGATAATGGTAGATTCATTTGGCTTAAAGCCAAGCGGAGGAGTTGCGTTCTCTGACGTGTTCACAGACAGATGGTCGTATATGTATATTCAGGCGTTCTCTGGCTATATGAAAAAGAAAGCTAACGCATTTAATCCTACCGAGAATGTTACAAGGGAAGAATTTGTAGCATCTTTGGTTTTGGCTTCCGGACTTAAAGAAGGCAACATCAGAAATCCGGGGATACTAAATGCAAATTTCCACGATAGTGCTATGGTAGACAAAGACTATAATAAGCTTGTATCTATTGCTGTGGAAAGAGGATATTATCTTGGGTCCAATCAGTATTTAAGACCAAAAGATTTGTTGACCCGTGCGGAGGCTTGCTCGCTATTATATCGAGTTTTAGGCTCTAAAACTGGAGCTGTATTGCTGGATCTTGGTGTGGCACAAAGCACTACTCCTATAATAGGTGTTCCTGCGTGCAGTTTGGAACAAGCAAAGGCATGGGCAGCATCAAGCGGAGCTCAT
>SVKH01000081.1 GCA_015068545.1 Oscillospiraceae bacterium | reverse complement strand
ACCGTAGTAAGCTAGACCTTAGCGAAAACGTGCGTATCGTAACCATAGAGGGTATTGACATATGTGCTTGCTGTGCACCTCATGTTAAGCGAACAGGGGAGATAGGCATGATTAAGCTAAAGGACATGATAAACTACAAAGGCGGAGTAAGAGTCAGGATGATGTGCGGAGCGGACAGCCTTTCCGATTACCAAAAAAAGCACATAAACGTGGTAAAAATCTCCAATATGTTATCTGCAAAACAGTATGAAGTGGCAGAAAGTGTGGAAAGGTTAGTAGGCGAACTGTCTATGTATAAGCAAAAGTGTGCTAATCTTGAAAAGCTGCTGATTGGAGCAAAGTGTGAGAATCTGAAGGAAACTGATGGAAATATATGTGTATTTGAAAATGATATTTCAATAGAGGCACTTCGTGGTCTTGTAAATGCAGGAAAGGAAAAATGCAAAGACGTGTTTGTGGGATGTCTTGGCAGTGATAAAGAGGGATACACCTACATTATAGGAAGTAACGGCAAGGAACTTTCTGTTGTTTGCAAGGATATAAATAGTGCGCTATCCGGCAGAGGTGGTGGAAGAGGAGATATGGTTTCGGGTAAATTTGCAACTTCAAGAAAGGAAATAGAAGAATATTTTAAAACATTCAAAATGTGAAAGTCAGAAAGCTTCTAGTGGAAGTACCGCTTGCGGACGGAGGAACAAGGTAGCAATATTGTTATTACGTAAATTACATATTGAATATTGATAATTCTCTGAGAAATAAAAAAGGGTCGAGGCATAGTTCTAAGCTATACTTCGGTCCATTTTTTTAATTTGTAGGAAACTGCGTTTCATAAAGTAAAAATAATTATACTGCCGTGCAATTTTTTTGAAAAGCTTTAGCTTTTCAAAAATGTACAGGGTATAAGAAAAGCAGCTTCGACCTTCCGCCGTAGGCGGTGCAGCGAAGCTGCTTTTCTTAGTTATTATTAAAATGACAATACCGCTGTGGCAATATTAAAGTAAATTACCAATGACATAGCATCTACAATAGTTGTAATTAGCGGACTTGCCATAACGGCAGGGTCAAAGCCTATCTTCTTTGCCATAAGCGGTAGAGTACATCCAACCAATTTGGAAAAGAAAACTGTGCTTGCCATTGCGGCGCATACTACAATAGCAATGGTTATAGATACATGGTCGAAAATCAAAAGCTTTAAAAATGTGGCAATGGCAAGAGTTACTCCGCAAAGTATAGCCACTCCGCATTCCTTCCATATTATCTTAAATATGTCTTTAAATTCAATTTCATCCAGTGAAAGACCACGGATTACTGTAACAGATGCCTGACTTCCTGAGTTACCGCCGGTACCCATCAGCATAGGAATAAACAGTGTCAGTACCGATAACTTATCAAGAGCATCGGTAAAATGAGAAATAACCGCCTGAGTAAATGATGCGGATACCATCAGTAGCAAAAGCCAAGGTATTCTTTGCTTAAAAATATCAACTATACTTGTTTTAAGGTAAGGTTTTTCCGATGGCATAATACCTGCCATCTTCTCGATATCCTCGGTAGCCTCATCCTGAATGACGTCAATAGCATCGTCTACTGTAACGATACCAACAAGACGGTTCTCATTATCCACTACGGGAAGAGCCAAAAAGTCATATTTGGATAGTTGGAGAGCCACTTCCTCCTTGTCGCAGGAGGTGTTTACATATATAGGATTTGTTTCCATAATATCCGATATAATGCAGTCTTCTTCGGCAAGTAGAAGTTCCTTGGCGGTAACAATGCCAAGGAGTATACGGTTTTTGTCTGTGACATAACAGGTATATATTGTCTCCTTGTCAAGACCTGTTCTGCGGATTCGTGTAAAAGCATCCTGTACCGTCATATCCTCTTTAAGGTCGACAAACTCAATTGTCATAATGGAGCCTGCGCTGTCTTTTGGGTAGTTTAGCAGATTGTTAATCTGTGAACGCATTTCGATGTCGGTATGTCGTAGAATTCTTTTTACCACATTTGCCGGCATTTCTTCGATAATATCAACGGCATCGTCCAGATAAAGCTCATCCAAAACTTCCTTAAGCTCGTTATCGGAAAAGCCTTTAATCAGCATTTCCTGACTGTCCGAATCTAGCTCGACAAAGACCTCTGCCGCAGTTTCTTTAGGCAGCAAACGATACAAAAGAGGCATATGCTGTTCGGGTAATTCGTCGTACAAAGCAGCAATATCGAAAGGTTCCATTTCAGATAATATCTCTTTAAGATGTGAGTATTGCTTTGTGTGTATCAGTTCGATTATCTCATTTATCACAGCATAAGCCTCCTTTTTAAATTATTTTTACCCAATCATTGGAACGTCAACGGGAACTTGTTGCACGGGTGTTTCCTGAACCGGTTGCGACTGTTGAGCAGGTGGAACCTCCTGAGCAGGTGGTGTTATCGGTGTATCCTGTACAGGTGCCGGAGTTACTGCCGGAGTTTGTGGCTGAATGATACCTGTATTTGGAGCAGAAGCGTCAGGTGTTGGAGCCGGTGTTGCCTGTGTCGGTTCCGTAGTAGGAACATACGGAGAAAGTGTCGGTGTGCTTGGGTCTGTTACTGAACCGCTATTTGAGCTAGGGGCAGCAGGTTCTTCCTCCGCAGGTGCTTGAGTTGCTGGTTTACTTGATCCTGAAACAGCTCCTGATGCGTGAGATGTGGAACGGCAGTTCTTTGTAGGAACTGTACCGTTTGCAAAGTACTCAGAACGGGAATTTCTGCAGGCGGCAAGTCTTCCTGTGCTCTGACATATTGCAACAGCCGTCACACTACTTGGTGCTTCGAATGTTTTTTCTGGCAGATTAGCATGGATTTTTTCCATTACTTTTTTCCAAACCTGAGTAGACACGTTATTAGAAACTCCCACGCTTGTAAGTGGCTTCATTGTATCCATTCCGAACCATACAGCACCAACATAGTAAGGAGTAAATCCTACAAACCATTTATCGCAGTTATCGTTTGTTGTTCCTGTTTTACCATATGCGGTAAATTTGGAAAGTCTGGCATTTCTACCGGTACCGGATGCACCGTTTACTACGTTCTTAAGATAGCTTATCATGATGAAAGCATTAGCCTCACTTAATACCCTGTTGGTTATAGGTTCTTTTTCCAAAAGAACCTTTCCTGAGTTGTCCAAAACCTTTGTGTATGTGTGTGGTTCGATATATATTCCGCTATTAGGGAATACGCTGTATGCCGCTGCCATTTCCGCTGTGGAAACACCTTTAGTCATACCGCCAAGTCCCAATGCACTAAGGTTTTTGTCGTTTTCGTGCAGGGTGGAGAAGTGGTATTTGTTCTTCATAAAATCGAAACTCTTATCTACACCAACTGTCTGCAAAGTTTTAACTGCAGGGATGTTAGCAGAAATTTCGATAGCCTTGCTTACTGACATATTGCCCTTAAATCCTGAGTAGGAGTTTTTTGGTGCCCACTTATCAATTTTAAGCGGAGTATCGGCAAGTATTGTAGCAGAAGTGATTTTCCCGGTTTCCAAAGCCGGTGCATATACCGAAATCGGCTTTATGGATGAGCCCGGTTGACGTGCTGATTGGGTTGCACGGTTAAGCCCACGGCTTTCTGTCTTAGGTCCAACACCGCCGACTATGCCCTTTATCTGCCCTGTGTATGGGTCTATTATAGTCATTGCGGACTGAGTTCCTCTGGAAGATGCAGGGAAATTGGATTTTTCTGTGTAAACGCTTTCCATTGCAGCCTGAACGTCTGGGTCTATTGTTGCGTAAATTCTTAGACCGCCGCCAAATACTTGCTGTGATGCAAAGGTCTGAGAGTATCCTTTTTCCTTTTGCAAATCTTCTATTACGTCGTTTATTACTTGGTCAACAAAATAGCTGTATATTGACGCGTGTACCGATGTCTTTTTACGAACACCAAGGTCAGCAGCTATAGATGTTTCATATTCTTCCTGATCTATCATGCCGTGTTCAAGCATTTTAGAAAGAACAAGGTTTCTTTTTTGAGTGCAGTTTTCAGGATTCTTATAAGGGTCAAATCTTGTAGGAGCCTGAGTTATACCTATTATCATTGCCGCTTCTTTGGCAGTAAGGTCTAATGCCGGTTTACCAAAGTACATTTTGGAAGATGCTTCAATACCATAACAGTTGTTGCCAAAGTATGCAATGTTAAGGTACATTGTAATTATTTCGTCTTTTGTAAACTGTTTTTCAAAAGCAACAGCGCGCATCATTTCTTTAATTTTTCTGATGGCTGTTTTATCTTTTTCATTAGTAATGTTTTTTATAACCTGCTGTGTAATTGTACTGCCGCCGTAAGATGGTGAACCACCGGTGACTTTGGCACTAATCCAACCCACAACAGCGCCTGCGGTACGTTTTATATCAACACCGTGGTGTGTATAAAAACGCTCGTCTTCTATGGCAACTGCAGCATCTTTTACCACCTGAGGAATCTTATCGGTTTCTATCCACTCGCGATTCCCGTCACTTTGCAAGGTTACAACCTCTATGGAGTTGCCGGCAGAGTCGTTTGCAAAAATAGTGGATGAGAAGTTATGTGCTATGCCGAAGAAGTCATATTCGCTCATTTCTTGGGATATTGCAGCGTACATACCGGCACCTATGCCAATACACGCCAAAACGCCCAATGTGATAAGTATGGCGATGGCTATTTTAAGTTTGTACACAAACCTTTTTTTATTTGCCTTCTTCTTGTTTTTGTTAGCCCTTGCTCTATCATCGCGTCTTTGTTGGATGCGGTTGGAAGCATGGCTATGTTCTGACCCTGAAACAGGTCTTTTCTCAGATAATTTATTATTGCGTGCGCGTTTCAATGAAAGAACACCTCCTAGCGGTTAAACTACATATTTAACCAATTATATTATAGTACAAATAATCATTTTATGCAACAAAAAAACATTAAAGAAACAAATTTGTATAAATATTGTAAAATTGGGAAAACTACGGAAAATATTTTGTGGAGTTGAGAGTATGAAAACCAGTAAATATGCTATAATTTTTGTATCCTGTGTAGCACTTGTAGCAGTGGGAGTGATGATGTTTTATTCAGGCGAAGAAAGTAAGGAGGATGGGAGTAACCAGGTTCTACACCATGAAGAAAACATAGAGGCAGAGCCAATAGAGGAATTTGTGCTGACATTAGAGGATGAAATGGTGGTTATGTACCGCATAAGCGATGGAGATAAAAACGAGATTTACAGCGTAAAAATAGATGAAGAATACTATCCGCCTGAAGATATAAAGGAATTAAAGGAAGGTATCGTAGCATATACTATTGAAGAGGGCTATGAAATTATGGAAAACTTTGTTAATTAAAGAAAATTAAAGAAAATGAGAGTATAGAGGTCATAATTTATAATAATTGAATTTTACAAAGTTTGAAAAAGAGTGAAATAAGGGTATAATACTAAATATTAGCAGTCTGTCGGTTAGAGTGCTAATAATTTTTAAGGAGGCGAACTCGAATGAAGATAAAACCATTGCAGGACAGAGTCGTAATAAAAATGTTAGAGGCGGAAGAAACCACCAAGGGCGGAATTATCCTGGCAAGTGCATCAAAGGAAAAGCCACAGGTAGCAGAAATTGTTGCTGTTGGTCCGGGAGGCATTGTTGACGGAAATGAAGTCAAGATGGAGGTTAAAATAGGCGATAAGGTATTGATTTCTAAGTATGCGGGCACAGAGGTCAAACTGGACGCGGAAGAATATACAATTGTGAAACAGTCAGACATACTGGCTATTGTAGAATAGTTTAGGAGGAAAGTGAAATGGCAAAACAAATACTATACGGACAGGAAGCCAGACACGCTCTTGAGCGCGGAATTGATCAGCTTGCGGACACAGTAAAAATCACACTTGGTCCTAAGGGCAGAAACGTGGTTCTTGATAAAAAGTTCGGTGCACCTATCATCACAAATGACGGTGTTACCATAGCAAAGGAAATAGAACTGGAAGACGCATTTGAAAATATGGGTGCGCAGCTTGTAAAAGAAGTTGCTACCAAGACAAATGACGTTGCCGGTGACGGTACAACAACAGCTACACTTTTGGCACAGGCTCTTGTGCATGAGGGAGCTAAAAACGTGGCTGCAGGTGCCAATCCTATGATAGTAAGACGCGGAATCCAAAAAGCAGTTGATCTTGCAGTATCAAAGCTTTTAGAAACTGCTCAAAAGGTAAATGGAAAGGCAGACATAGCAAGAGTTGCTGCAGTATCTGCCGCTAACGAGGAAATAGGCGAGCTTATAGCAGAGGCTATGGAGAAGGTTACTGCAGACGGAGTAATCACAGTAGAGGAATCCAAAACAGCGGAAACATACTCCGACATAGTAGAAGGAATGCAGTTTGACCGTGGTTACATCTCTCCATACATGGTTACAGATACCGATAAGATGGAAGCGGTATTAGATGACGCATTTATACTTATTACAGATAAGAAAATCTCGAATATTCAGGAGATTCTGCCACTTTTGGAGCAAATAGTTCAAATGGGCAAAAAGCTTCTTATTGTAGCTGAAGACGTTGAGGGTGAAGCTCTTACAACTCTTATCCTTAATAAGCTAAGAGGTACTTTTGTCTGTGTTCCTGTTAAGGCTCCGGGCTTTGGCGACAGAAGAAAGGCTATGCTTCAGGATATCGCAATACTGACAGGAGGTCAGGTTATTTCCGAAGAACTGGGACTTGATCTTAAGGAAACTCAGGTATCTCAGCTAGGACGTGCGAAGCAGGTTAAGGTACAAAAGGAAAATACTATCATTGTTGACGGTATGGGGGATAAGGATGCAATCCGTGACCGAGTTAACCAAATCCGTAATGAAATTGAAAATACAACATCTGAATTTGATAAAGAAAAATTACAAGAACGTCTTGCAAAGCTTGCCGGTGGCGTAGCTGTAATCAAGGTTGGTGCTGCTACCGAGACCGAAATGAAGGAAATGAAGTACAGAATTGAGGATGCTCTTGCGGCTACAAAGGCAGCTGTTGAGGAAGGCATCGTTGCCGGTGGCGGAACAAGCTACATCGACATTATTCCTGATATAAAGGCACTCTTAGATAGTTGCGAAGGTGACGAAAAGACAGGCGTGCAGATTGTATTAAAGGCACTTGAAGAGCCGCTATGGCAGATTGCGAAAAACGCAGGGCTTGAAGGCAGCGTAATTGTTGATAAAGTTAAATCCTGCGAAAAAGGCATAGGCTATAATGCTCTAACTGAGGAATATGTAGACATGATCAAAGCAGGTATTGTAGATCCTGTTAAGGTTACAAGA
>SVKH01000080.1 GCA_015068545.1 Oscillospiraceae bacterium | reverse complement strand
GTGGTTGGAGCCTTTCGAGAACCATCGAATGGTAGGATGAGATAACCAATCCACAGCATCTAAACAATTATAACATAGTTCTTGGAGAGGAACTCTAAAAACTACTACTTTTATTATACGAGGATGATTTGCTTTGTGTTATGATAAAAACGGATACTATATCGAACCTATAAAACACGGTCCAAGGTGCAAATATCATTTTGATTCATCTGGAAATATTGTGTATGAATGCAATTGTACTAATGAGTACAAAATGGATTCATATATAGGGGATCCACCAACAGATGAAGAAAACGAATACGATTATTCCGGCACATATATTGGATTAGCTTATTAAGCTTTATAAATAATATTTATTTGAAAGGATGATTTATTATGAACAAAATCAAAAAGACTATAGCGTTTGCAGTTGCAATTGCGGCGATTGTTGCAACAATGGTAGCTCCGATTCAAGCCTCAGCTTCTTCATGGACAGAACCTATACAGAATTTTCTCTGGCGTAATCAAGCCACTTCAGTGTGTTGCGGGAATAGCTGCATCCTTCCATTCGGTATGCATCGTTATGCATGTCCAAAATGTGATAGTACCAACTACACAGTGATTGAAACTAAATATTGCATAAACGACTGGTTTAATAGTGATAGATGCTTGTATTACGAATATCGTCAATGTGTCTGTGGCAACCGTTATAAAGGACCACAATTCAAGTGATAATAAAATCTGAATTTTGGGAGATAGAGTGAATATTTGCTCTATCTCTCAAGAATATGGATTTTATAAAACAGAAAAAGGTTTCAAATCTGAAAAACATATTTATGAATTAAATAAGAATTGATATGTGTGAAAATCAGATTAGTTTATTGAAATAAAAGGAATGATGTAGCATGAATAAAAAACAAATTATAGTAATTTCTGCTCCCTCTTGCTCAGGCAAGAATAGCGTATACAGTGAAATTCATACTAAATATCCTTATATACACCAATCAGTTTCAGACACAACGAGAAAGATTAGAACTGGTGAAAAGGTTGGTATTGATTATAATTATATTGACGAAAATACCTTTTTAGAAAATATAAAGAATGGTGTTTATGTAGAATATAATTACTACGATGAACATTATTACGGTACTCCACTTTCACAAATTAAAGAACTTGCAGAAAGAGATAAACCATTCGTTCTCATTATTGATGTCAACGGGGCATTAAAGATTAAGGAACTTTTTGGAGATAAAGTGATAATGATATTTATTCTACCACCTTCTATAGAAGAATTAAAAAGGAGAATGATTGAGCGCGGAGAGAACACACCGGAGGAGATTGCTAAAAGAATTAAAACTGCAAAATCTGAAATAGGTCAGTCTGAAAAATATGATTTCCGTATCATAAATGATGAACTATCAAAGACCTCTCAGCAAATTATAAAAATTATTGAAAAAGAAATATTATGTTAGTAACACAAGTTAAAAATATAATATTAGTTCGCAATAATGAAATTATTATATTTTTATTATAAATATCTAAAAAAATTTCAAATTTGTATTTTCGTCAAATGATTGTTTATAGAGTATGTGATATGATTTATAATGTCAGGAGGAGATAGCGGCAAAAGCACTAATAAGCCGTGTGCGTAACAAGTAGTATTTATTAAAATTTAATTTAAACTTAAAAGGAGATTTTATTATGAGTAATTATTTTTATGAACCCGGAGAACAGCACACACAGGATGGTGTAATGGATATTGTAAGTGACCAGTATGGAGACTTTATTCGTCAGGATAAAGATTCAGATTTCGGTACAGACCATTACGATTACAGTGGCAATTATATAGGTACCACCATTGATGGGGTGGATTACGATTCATCAGGTGACAGGATCGATGACTAAACGATGAAATAAGATAAAAATGCAACGCTTTTACAAATTTCTTGTTAAAGCGTTGCATTTTAATTTAGAGAAAAGTTTCATTGTAAATCGAGAAAAAGTGTATGATGACTAAAATCACTCTCTAATAAACACTCAAAAAATCACAATGGAACTTTTCTTCTTTTGAGGAAGTCCCATAATACATTGTTTTCAAGCATAAAAAAGAAGCGTAATTTTGTATCAAAATTACGCTTCTTCTTTGGTGGGAGAGGGCGGATTCGAACCACCGAAGCTACAAGCAGCAGATTTACAGTCTGTCCCCTTTGGCCACTCGGGAACTCTCCCATATATAAGGGTAAGCTATAAGCTTACCCTATTTGTTGGAGCTGGTGATGGGACTCGAACCCGCGACCTGCTGATTACAAATCAGCTGCTCTACCTATTGAGCTACACCAGCATTTATGGTGGGAGTAACAGGGCTCGCACCTGTGACATCCTGCTTGTAAGGCAGACGCTCTCCCAGCTGAGCTATACTCCCATTTTTGAAATTTTTTGAAAAAATTTCTGGTCGGGATGACAGGATTCGAACCTGCGGCCCTCTGGTCCCAAACCAGATGCGCTACCAAACTGCGCTACATCCCGATACTTCGGTCCGCTAACGCTCTTGTGTCAGCGACTTGTATATAATAACACATCTTCCCCTTTATGTCAAAACCGATTACGGCTGTTTACAGCCATTTACACACCATTTTCCTCGATTTTTCTCCGTTTTTCTTTCATTTTATACAAAGCTTTAATTTTTTTAAAATTTTATTTATACCGGTTTTTGGCTTACCTATGCGGTTTACTGCAACATTTCAAACGGCTTTGGTATAACTTTTTTATGGTATTTTCGGATAAATTTCAGGCAAGGCATGAAATCCACACCTTGCCCTATTATTACATTATTAAAATTACTTACCGTTTACCGTTTCCATAAACCTTACAAAACCGTTCATGCCCTTTTCGGTATCCTTAAACACACCGCAGTTTTCAAGAATTTTTGCAAAGATTTCGCCAATTTCCTTCTTTTTTGCATCGTCCATATTCGGGAACTGCTCCAAAAGTCTCGGCGGAAGAACCGCAAGTCCCATAGCCTCGATAAGTCCTATACCTTCCTTTTTGATATGGTGGTATTCGCTGTGGGCATGGAAAATACCGTCAGGATGCTCGCTGCTTGTTCTGTTATTTCTCAGAATCAGGTCAAGCTCGTACTTGCCATCACGCTTTCTTGCGATAGATGTCACTGTGTTATGAAGCTGATCTGTGTAGGCTATGATGTCATTTTCCTCGTCGGAATACTCACGCCATACGTTTAAAATCTTTTCGCCAAGATCGCAAAGCTTTTCCTTATCCTCACTGATAAGACGGATTGTGGAAAGCGCCCAGTCTACTATACCTGCACGCACATCCTCAAAGCCTGCAAAGGTAAATTCCTTCTTGATAGGCTGCTTCGCCATAGTGAACTCGTAATTTCCGCCTTGGAAGTGATTATGCGTAAGGATAGAGCCACCTACTATCGGCAGGTCGGAATTTGAACCGATGAAATAGTGGGGGAAAATTGTTACAAAATCCAATAGTCTTTGGAAGGTTTTTCGGTCTATCTTCATTGGTGTATGCTCGCCGGAAAGACCTATACAATGCTCATTATAGTACACATACGGAGAATACTGGAAGAACCATTCCTCTCCTGCCAGAGTAAGTGGAATAATTCTATGATTTGTTCTTGCAGGATGGCTTGCGTTACCTCTGATTCCCACATTTTCCTTGCAAAGCAGGCACTTTGGATAGCCGGATTGCTTCATAGTCTTTGCCTTTGCAATCTCCTTTGGATCCTTTTCCGGCTTGGAAAGATTGATAGTAATATCAATTTCGCCATACTTTGTCATAGTCTTCCATATGATATTTTTCTTGATTCTTTCGGTCATGATATAGTTATTATCCTGAGAAAGAGCATAGAAATAGTCGGTAGCTTCTACCGGTGAATTTTCGTACTTTTTAAAGAATTTTTCCACCAATTCACCGGGACGCGGTGTAAAATTATCCATAATCTCTGCCGCCAAAATATCACGATAGGTAATGGTGTTATCCTCCAGCTTACCGTTTTGCGCTGCAAAGTCCAAAAGTCCTGCCAGAATTTCGTCTATGTTGGCAAATTCACGATGCTCTGTCCACTCAAAGTCATCTCCGCCGATTAACGCAAGAATTTTGTTTACCGCGTAACTTTCGTCAAGCTTTCCTATCATACCTCTTTCGTAGGCATAGTCAAGTAGTGCTGATAAATGTTCCTTCATAGTTTATGTACTCCTTATCTTATGCTGAATTTAAAGTGAATTTCCTTGTCATCCAAACGGTACTTTGGTGCAAGTGCCGGTCCGCAGGCTGCAGAGCCTACGCCGGAATTTTTATAATCTATACGGATGATAGTTCCGTTGGACTTTACAATCTCATCCTGATGACGTGCTTTATGAAGAGCAAGAGAATCAATATGAGATACATTCATATCAAAGCCATTTTCGCTTTCAAAGCACAGTCCGTCTCTCATTTCAAGCACTTTAGTACGGGTATGGTTACCATGCTCCTGCGGTCTTATATACGGTACATACTCACTGTCCGCATCACTTTCGTACCAATCTATCATCGCCCAATGGTTCATATCGCAATAGCTTTCCAGCTTGCCCATGCCGAAGTATCTGAACTTGTCGTTTTCGTAAGGTGTCTTAAATTCGTAGCCCAGTCTTGGCAACCAGATGCAGTTTTCTCTTACATTTCCGTCAAAAACAACATCTATCCTGCCATCTGCAAACACAGTGTATTTCGCGGTGAACTTAACCGCCGGCACTCTTGATACAGCGCAAATACTACCGCAAACCGTTACACATCCGCCATCAAGCACGCAGGAATAGGTCTTATTCAAAACCTTATTGAAGTTTTCCGACAGGTACGGATTTTGCCATTCCCATTTATCCTTAAGGACATTATCATTATCGGTAAGCGCTCGCCAAAGAGTTATCTTTACCGGCTCCAAAAGCTGTTCTTCCCCATTTTTAACCATGCTTACGAAGGTTCCCATATCCTTTGATATTGTGTACCTGAAATTATCTCCGCTGAATATGATATAGTGGGCATTTTCCTCCACATTTGCAAGCTCCTGTGATTTTTCCGCAGGGATTACACCGGCAGGGATTTCAAGCTGCTTTTGCGCAACAATGTAGTCACCGTCATACAGATAGCAGTGAACATACGCACCTAGCTCACATTCCTTAGGAAGGTCAATATCCAGATAGGTTGACGCCTTAGGCTCAATATCTAAAACCTTTTCGCTAACCGAAACAGTTTTTCCGTCCACCTTAACCTCATACTTAAAGGTGTATTCATTAAGGTTTGTAAAATCGTATAGGTTAGTTACTTTAATTCTGCTTCCCTCAAGCTGGCACCTCATGTACTGATATGCCGCCTTAATCTCGTATGTGCCTGCCTTGAAGGTCTTATCATAGAACAGCATACCGTCACAGCAGAAGTTTCCGTCATGCGTCACTTCGCCCTCAAAGTCTCCGCCGTACTTTGGCACACCGTTTACTAAAACGGTATGGTCAATCCATTCCCATACACAGCCGCCGATAAAGTTTTTGTGCTGATAAATCACATCCCAGTAGTCGCATATATCTCCGGGGCCGTTACCCATAGCATGGGCATATTCGCACATGAAATATGGTAGCTTGATATTCTCGTCCTTTAGGTATTTTTCCGTAATATTCTCGATTGCAGGGTACATATGGGAGTGCAAATCCAAAAATTCCTCCGGTTTTGCTATTCCGCTGGTCTTGTGCCCTTCGTCCAGCCACTCACTTGTTGCACCTTCGTAATGGGTTAATCTGTTTTTGTCCTGCGCTTTTACCGCCAAAAGTGCATCCACATGATTCTGCCCAAAGCCACTCTCATTTCCTGCTGACCATGCAAATACCGAGGTGTGGTTTTTGTCACGGTTATATGTGCGCATCATTCTTTCCACAAATTCATTGTTCCAGTCAGGGTTTGAGCATGGCCACTCAGGATTGTTGCTGGAATCGTAGCGTTGATCCTCCGGATAACGCGGGCAAAAACCGTGAGTTTCTATATCATTTTCCACCATTACATAGAATCCCATTTCGTCACACATATCCACAAACTTTGGTGGTGTCGGATAGTGGGAGGTACGGATGGTATTGATGTTCAGCTTTTTCATTAGCTCAAGGTCGGTACGCATCTCACTTTCTGTCACAGTCCAGCCGTTTACCGGATGAGTATCGTGGTGGTTTACACCCTTTAGCTTTACCTCAACACCGTTTACCAAAAATTCTCTGTCTGCTCCTATTTTATATGTAACAAAGCCTATCCTTTGGGTTATAATTTCATCCTCATACTCAAAGCTCAGGGTATAAAGATAGGGCTTTTCCGCATTCCACAGCACAGGGTTTTCTAAAGTGAAAACTGTGGACTTTTCCGCATATTTTTTATCTATAAGGTTTCCGTCCCTATCCGTCAGGGTGATTTTGGCACTGCCTTCAAATTCAACATTTATGCTGTTTCCCTCGGTGGTAAGCCTGATATCCTTAATATGTCCCACCGGTCTTGACAGCAGGTAAACATCACGGAATATGCCGTTATAACGGAAGGCATCCTGATCCTCCAGATAGCTTCCTGCGCACCACTTTCTTACCTTTACGGTAAGGATGTTTTCCCCTTCCTTTATATAAGGATTAAGGTAAAATTCGGACTGCAGATGGCTTCCTTGGGAAAAACCAACATAGCTTCCGTTTACATACACCTCATGCATTGAGGAAACGCCCTCAAAGACAATGTATATCTCACGGCTTGTATCCTTGATATCAAAGGTTCTCTGATAAATGCCCATAGGGTTCTTGTCCGGAACATATGGCATATCGCAGGAAAACGGATAAACCTGATTGGTATAGTTAGGGGATTCGTAACCTCTTGCCTGCCAGCAGGAAGGCACATCTATCTTGTCCCATTCCTTTTCTATATAATCTTCCTCATAATCACACTCGTAAAATTTAAAATCCCATTCTCCGTTTAAAATTACGCATCCACCATCATTTTCCGGTACATAGTAGGAACGCTGCGGCATTCGGTTTTCGCTTGTACATCGTGGATTTTCATACTTTCTCATAAATCTTCTCCTTAGTTTTTGTAATATTTAAGCATTTTTTGAGTCAGTTCCTGATTATTCTTGGTTTCCTGCATAAAGGTGAGCATCTTCGCCATGGTATCGTATGGATTTTGCACACTTCTCCTTAACTTCCACACAGCCTCAGCCTCCTCACCGGTCAAAAGCTCCTCTTCCCTTCTTGTGCCGGATTTTAACAGGTCTATGGCAGGGAAAATTCTTCGCTCCTGCAAGGTTCTGTCCAGTTTAAGCTCCATATTTCCGGTGCCTTTAAATTCCTCAAAGATTACATCGTCCATACGGGAGCCTGTTTCCACCAAAGCTGTCGCCAAAATGGTAAGGCTGCCGCCTTCTTCTATAT
>SVKH01000079.1 GCA_015068545.1 Oscillospiraceae bacterium | reverse complement strand
CACCATTTTGTACACTTTTAATATACCACCGGGGCTTGTATATCTTCTTGTAAATCTGGTTTTGCTTGCTTTGGGATATAAGGTTTTGGGCAAGGCTTTTGCCATAAATTCCTTTATAGCTGTTGTGTACGTTTCGGCTCTTGTGCAGTTTTTTTCCGGTCTTGAACCTCTTACCGATGATATTTTACTCAGCACACTTTTTGGTAGCGCTATTTTCGGTTTTGGCGCTGTGCTCACCTTTATAGAAAACGCCAACACAGGCGGCACGGATATTATCGCAAGACTGGTACAGTCGGGTTTTTCCCATTTTCCTATCGGTAGACTTCTGCTTGTGATTGATACAATTATAATTGTTGCATCTATGCTGGTTTTTCGGGATATAAATTTGGCTCTTTACGGAATTTTGGGACTTTTTGTTTCTACTGCGGTTATAGACTTTTTTATAGATGCGCTTAATTCGTCCAAGCTTGCTTTTGTTATTACAGACAAGGGTGAAAAGATTTGCGAGCTACTCCTAAATAACTCCAAAAGAGGAGTGACTATCCTAAACGCCAGAGGTGCATATTCTATGGAGCGTAAAAATATGCTTGTTTGTGCTTTAAAGGCAAGGGAAATGCCGGAGTTTCACAAAAGGGTTACCTCCTGCGACGAAAACGCATTTATCATATTTACAAAAACCGAAAAAATCTTTGGTCTGGGATTTTATGTGTACAAATAATGACTGAAAAGCATAGATTACCCATTCTGAATTGATTATTCTTATACCATGGAAAGGCGGTGTAAAACATTTTTTACACCGCCTTTTTTAATCCATCAGTTGTTTGTGGATAGGAAAAATCGCCCAGAATACTCAAAGCGAACCGAACGGATTACCCGACGGCGTACAGTTGATATGCCGGGGATGAGTTTTGCTATTATAGACGATTTTAACATCCCTTGTGGATAGGAAAAATCGCCCAGAATACTCAAAGCGAACCGCACGGGTTACCCGACGGCGTACGTTGGTACGCCAAGGGTGAGCTTTGTGCTATTATGGGCGATTTTAACATCCACAAAAATTAGTAGAGGTCTTTTTTATTTTTAATATATCTTCGTATTAGTATTCCGATTGAACTCAAAACACACACTAACAGGAATACGGGAACCAGCCACTTGTTTGTACCTTCCTCCTCGGTAGATTTCATATCCGTCCAAAGCCTTTGCATAGTAAGATTTGCCTCGTCAGAAAGGTTTACATATACAGTGGTGCTGTTTTCCAGATAATCTTCATCCGGATAGGAAACCTTGTTTTCCTTCGTTTCATCATCCAGCATATCAAAAGCAGCGCTGTTTGGTGTGGAATAACCGATGTAGGATGTTGTAGCATAGGCACAGTCTGCCTCGCACATGAAGTTTATATACATTTCCGCAGCTTCCTTCTGCTTTGCGCAGTACGGAATACACATTGCGTCAATGAACATATTAGTTCCGCTTTTTGGCACTACAAAGCTCAGATGATCGTATTCATCCATAAGAGTGAGTGCATCTCCGGCATAATATGGCGCCAAAACAGCCTCACCTGCTCCCATTTTATCGAAAATCTCATCCATAACATAGGACTGCACAAGGGACTTTTGCTCCTTAAGCTTTTCGGCAGCTGCCTTTAGCTCCTTTTCATTTTCGGTATTCATAGAATACCCCAAAAGTACCTGAGCAATGGCGAACGCATCACGAGGATTATCAAACATAAGAATCTGATCCTTATACTCTTCTTCCCACAAAAGCGACCAGTCCATTTCCTCCTCCGGAATGGAAATAGCGGTATTATCATAAATTATACCCACAGTACCCCATGTATATGGTACAGAATACAGGTTTTCCTCATCGTAGCTCATATTCCTGAATCTATCCATGATATTTTTAAAATTCGGGATATTCTCGTAGTTTAAAGGAAGCAGCATTTCCTCCTTTATCATACGGGAGATCATGTAGTCTGACGGGATAATGATGTCATACTCCGAGCCGCCGCCCTTTAGCTTTGCGTACAGCTCCTCGTTGGTAGCATAGGTAGAATAGTTCACCTCTATGCCGGTAAGATTTGTAAATTCGGAATTTATATCCAAAAGTCCGTCACTTCCGTCTGAGATATACTCTCCCCAGTTATAGACATTTATAGCTATTTTTTCGTCCTTAAATCTGGTGTAATACTCTGTATCCTCCACACTTAAGGCTTGAATCTCAATATCCTCACCTTCACTTAGTCTTTGATAGTGGCATCCTGTGGACATAACCAAAAGAACAAGGGCATAAATAAGGGAAACAGTTTTTTTCATTTCGCTTCCTCCTTTATTCTTTTGTTTTCAATTATGTTTTTAACTATCAGAACAACCACCACTATCAGGAAGATTATGGTTGAAAGTGCGTTAATCTCCGGACTTACCTTTCTTCTGGTCATGGAGTATATCGTGATAGGTAAAGTCTGCGAAGTAGCGCCTGATGTAAAATAGCTTACCACAAAATCATCAAGAGAAAAGGTGAAGCTCATTAAAAATCCCGATACTATACCCGGCATAATCTCCGGAAGTACAACCTTGGTGAACGCCTTAAAGGAGTTACAGCCAAGATCCTGCGCTGCCTCATAAAGGTTCGGGTTCATTTGACGGAATTTTGGCATTATGTTAAGTATAACATAAGGTACATCAAATGTAATGTGAGCTATTATCAGGGTTGTAAACCCAAAGTTAAAATTCATTCTCGCCGCAAAAAACACAAATAGCAGCATAAGGGATACACCAGTTACAATTTCCGGATTGATAATAGGAATATTTGTCACATTCATTACAAGTGCTTTTGGCACCTTGCGCATACTGTTAATTCCAATAGCCGCTGCCGTACCCAAAGCGGTAGCACATACAGATGCCACCACCGAAATTATGAGAGTATTGCGAAGTGACGTTAAAATCAGCTCATTTTGAAAAAGCTTTAAATACCAGTCGAAGGTGAAGCCTTCAAAAACTGTACGGCTTTTTGTAGTATTAAATGAGTAGACTATAAGCACAAAAATAGGTACATACAGAAACAGTATAAGCAGGGACATATATATCTTTGATATTTTTTTCATTTAAATTCCCTCCTATACCAAAACTCTGTCTTCATCACTGGAATCAAACTGATTCATAATAGTCATTATAAACAGGATTATAACCATAAGCACAAGTGAAATACCTGCACCCAGGTTAGGATTGTATGAATTTCCCAAAAACTGCATTTCTATAAGGTCACCTATAAGAAGGTTACTTCCGCCACCAAGCATTCTAGATATAATGAAGGTACTTATCGCCGGCACAAAAACCATAGTAATACCCGACATTACTCCCGGTAAGCTAAGCGGAAAAACAACCTTAAACAGCACTTTTTTGCTGTTACAGCCAAGATCCTGTGCTGCTTCTAAAAGCATATTGTCTATCTTTACCATAACGGAAAAAAGCGGAAGAATCATATACGGCAGATAATTATACACCATACCCAGTACCACCGCTCCCTGAGTATTGAGCATCTTGTATGGGCCAAGGCCAATGTAGCCAAGAAGGGTATTTATAATACCGTTATTACCCAAAAGTGTCATCCACGCATAGGTCCTTAAAAGGAAGTTCATCCACATAGGAAGCATAACTATCATCAGCATTGTCCCCTGATGCCGTTTGCTCATTTTACTCAAAATAAAGGCACATGGATAGCCAATGATAAGGCAAATTACGGTAGCAATCGCCGCAAGCCATATGGATCGTACAAAAATGTTGGTGTACTGACCAACCTCTGCGATATAATCCAGAGTGAATCTTCCCTCAGGATCGGTGAACGCAAAATAGCCTACCATAATGATAGGCACAACAATAAAAACCACCATCCAAACCAGATATGGTGACGCAATCAATTTCTTTTTCATGACTTTTTACCCATCTTTCTCATTATGTGAATATCGTATGGGTCAAAAGAAATTCCTACAACACTGCCTAGTTCTGCAGCCTTTGTGGAATGTACAAGCCAGGAAAAATCGTAGGCTTCTATTACCATTTCGTAGTGGACACCCTTGAAGGTAACTGATTCCACCACTCCGCTTATTTTGGCTTCGTTAGCATCAATAAGCTTAATATCCTCAGGTCTTATGACAACGTCCACAGGGGTATCGGTGCCAAAGTCCTTATCTACACATTCAAACTCTCTGCCACAGATTTCCACCAGATAGTCACGATGCATAATACCATCCAGAATATTACTTTCTCCTATGAAATCTGCCACAAAAGCGTTTATTGGTTCATTATATATATCAACCGGTGTTCCTATCTGCTGAATGTCGCCCTTGTTCATAACCACAACAGTGTCGCTCATAGTAAGAGCTTCCTCCTGATCGTGTGTAACGTAGATGAAGGTTATTTCCAGTTGTTGCTGAATCCTCTTTAGCTCGGTCTGCATCTCTTTTCTCAGCTTCAGGTCGAGAGCTCCCAACGGCTCGTCCAAAAGAAGCACCTTGGGTTTATTTACCAAAGCACGAGCTATTGCCACTCTCTGCTGCTGACCTCCTGACAGGCGGTTTACACTTCTTTTTTCAAAACCACGCAGATTTACAAGCTCCAGCATTTCCTCTACCTTTTTATGAATCTCTGCTTCCGGCTCCTTTTTTACTCTAAGCCCAAAAGCGATGTTTTCGTACACATTCAGGTGCGGGAAAAGAGCATATCTCTGGAAAACTGTATTGACATTACGCTTATGAGGAGGAATATTATTTATCACCTTACCCTCAAAGCTTACAGTTCCGGAATCGGGAGTCAAAAAGCCTCCGATGATACGCAAAGTAGTTGTCTTTCCACAACCTGACGGCCCCAAAAACGTGACAAACTCTTTATCCTTGATATCCAGATTGATACCGTTTAAGATAGGTTCTCCGTCAAAATTCACACTAACGTCTTTAAGACTAATAATATTTTGCATTTATCTACCCCCAATTCAGTATATTAACGTATTAAAAAATACACCATTTTAATTTTAGTTTATATTCTCTAAAAAATCAATACTTTGACTAAAAAAACATTATTTTGTACATTTATAATAAATTTTGACATAAATTTTGTTATATTTTACTTGAAGCAATGTGACTTCACCTCCACCGTCTCCTTAAATTACGGTAAAGTTTAAAGGTCGGTAGGAATCAGATCACTTATATCACGCTATGTGCATTTTTGTAAAGCAAAATAAGTTTGCACAGATATTTAATCAAAATCTATCTCTCACAGGAAATACAAGTTTCCTACAAGAAAAGCAGCTTCGCTGCACCGCCTACGGCGGAAGGTCGAAGCAATTTTGCTTTTCTTATGCCATGTGCATTTTTTGAAAAGCTAAAGCTTTTCAAAAAAAAATTGCACGGCAGTATAATTATTTTTGCTTTATGGGAACGCAGTTTCCTATAAAGCAAGAAAAGCAGCTTCGCTGCACCGCCTACGGCGGAAGGCCGAAGCAATCTCGCTTTTCTTATGCCATGTGCATTTTTGAAAAGCTAAAGCTTTTCCAAAAAAATTGCACGGCAGTATAATTATTTTTGCTTTATGGGAACGCAGTTTCCTATAAAGTAAAAAAGGGCAAGGACAATTTTGCCCTTGCTCCTAAATATGTAGCCTTTCGCCACATGATTTTAATAAAACCTCTTAAAATCTTCTCTATACTTTAAAAGGTTATAAATTTTCAAGTCCGAAACTGATGGCAAGTGCGTCATTAACATCCTGCATCAGCTTTTTATCTAAATGTGCAACTTTTTCTCTCAATCTTTTTTTGTCAATGGTTCTGATTTGCTCCAACAATATCACGGAATCCTTATAAAGTCCGTAGTCCTCTGCTGATAATTCGATATGAGTGGGCATTTTCGCCTTATTTATCTGGGACGTTATCGCCGCGGCAATCACCGTAGGACTATACTTGTTCCCCACATCATTCTGGATTATCAAAACAGGTCTTATTCCACCTTGCTCGCTTCCTACGACGGGACTAAGGTCGGCGTAATAAATATCTCCTCGTTTTACAATCACCACTATTCACACTCCGTCAGTTTTTCCTCACAGACAGATAATGCATCATTATCCGCCTCAAAACACACCCGGGCAAGCGTTAGATTTAAAGAAGCCATTTCCTTATAGCCTTGCTTTAATAAGTTCCTTTTTTGAAATCTTTTGTGGATTTTCGGAAGGTTATTATTCTTATTTTTATCAAAAGTAAGACCGGATACGACCTTTTTTAATTGTGACAAAGCAATCAGGCCCCCTGTTTCATTCAATTATAATTATATTTTTTCCAAATAGTTTACGGCAAAGACTTCCCTCCCATTCTCTTTGTAAATTCTCGGGATACGTTTAGATACCAGACACAAAACCTCGTAATTTATAGTGTCCATCCAACCTGCTACGTCATCTGCACTGATTTGTCCGTCGCCAAATACGGTTACTTCGTCACCTATATTTATATTATGGACATCAGTTACGTCTATCATACATTGATCCATACAAATTCTGCCTATTACGTCGCAAATTTTCCCACCTGCTTCTATTTTCGCCTTATGTGAAAGGCATCTTGGGTATCCGTCTGCATAACCGATAGGTACTGTCGCTATTTTGGTTTTCTTATCGGTTATGTACTTCTTGCCGTAACTCACTCCTCTGCCTTCTTCCACTTCCTTTACCATAGTAATGCGTGATTTCAGGCTCATTACAGGCTTTAAAGGAAGCCTGTTTTTATCCACATCCTCCGAAGGATAGCATCCGTAGAGTATGATGCCTGCCCTTACCATATCCAGATGAGTTTCGGGATACATGGTAATAGCGGCACTGTTTGCAATATGCTTACAAGGTATTGTAATACCTACTTCCTCCAAATCGGATACCAGCTTCAAAAACAGCTCAAACTGGTGCTTTGTATAGGTTTCATCAGGTTCATCAGCGCAGGCAAAGTGCGAAAAAATGCCATGAATCTCGATATTTGGAAGATTATATATTTCCAATATTTCCTTTACAATCTCTGTGTTATCTTCCCCTGCTACAAATCCCAGTCGTGACATTCCGGTATCTATTTTAAGGTGTACTCTGGCGGTTTTCCCACGCTCCTTTGCCGCCTTGGAAACAATTTTGGCATAGTCCACGTTATATATAGTGGGCATAATATCATATTCTGCTATGTCATCGGCATCTTCCGGAGAAAGGGTTGCACCAAGTATCAGGATAGGTACGGTAAAACCACTTTTTCTCAACAGTTTCGCCTCATCCGTCATAGCAACGGCAAAGCAATCCACTCCGCTTTCTAAAAGTGCTCTGCAGCACTCCTCATAGCCATGGCCGTAAGCATCAGCCTTAACCACCGCCATGATACCTGCTTTAGGACTGGTTATTTTGCGTATATTTTCCACATTACTTTTTAAATTGTCAAGATTGATTTCTGCCCAGGTTCTGTTCATTGTATCCAATTCCTTTTTATTTTATCATA
>SVKH01000078.1 GCA_015068545.1 Oscillospiraceae bacterium | reverse complement strand
ATTGTTATAGAAGGAGCTGTGGGTGACACTGTTTCTATTTTGCCGTTTTCCGGCGACTTGGAAGGAGTTAGCACAGAAGGTCTTGAATACAGTCTGTCAGATTCTGAAGTAAAGCTGGGAACAAGTCTTGGAGTCAGCAATAGAATGACAGAAGATACCTGCAAAATTACGATAAAAAAGGGAACAGCACTTGTTATAAGGAGTAAGGATTAAATGGTTTATTTGGATAATGCTTCAACTACAAAACCTTGTAAGCAGGCGATTGAGGCTGCTATGGGAGCTATGGAAAATTTCGGAAACCCATCCAGTATGCATAAATTAGGTATAGTAGCAGAGAAGATAATTGATGAAGCAAAGATTAGCATATCAAAGGTTCTTGGTGTTGATAAAAAGACCATCTATTTCACATCAGGTGGAACAGAGTCCAATAATACTGCAATTTTGGGTTATGCCTTTGCAAATAGAAAAAGAGGAAATCATCTCATTACCTCAAAGATTGAACATCCTTCAGTGCTGGAATGCTTCAAGCTACTGGAAAAGGAAGGATTTACAGTAACTTATATCAATGTAGATAAGTACGGTGTGGTTGATCTTGAGGAGCTTTCTGATGCCATAAGGGAGGATACACTTCTTGTCAGCATTATGGCGGTAAATAATGAGACCGGAACTGTTCAACCTATTGAAAAAATCAAGAAAATAATAAGAGAAAAATCAAATCTGTGCGTATATCATTCAGATTGTGTGCAGGGATTTTGCAAAATAGATATTAACCCGAAAAAAATGGGTATAGATATGTTATCCATTAGTGGACACAAGATAAATGCACCTAAAGGCATAGGAGCTTTATATATTAGTGAAGGAATCCACGTTGCACCATGGCTTATTGGCGGTGGACAGCAAAAGAATATGCGCTCAGGTACAGAAAATGTGCCGGGAATAGCTGCACTAGGAGCAGCGTGCGGCAGTTATGAAAGAATTTCCCAGGAAATATTTGAGAATTTCAAAAATAAACTCACCAAAAAAATTGATAATGTAAAAATCAATTCAACTGGTGATAATTCAGGATATATACTTAATGTGTCCTTTATTGGAATTAAGGCGGAGATTCTTTTGCACAGCCTAGAGGCAAAGGGGATTTATGTGTCGACAGGTTCTGCCTGCTCTACAAATAAACCGATGCCAAGTCATGTTCTGTCTGCCATGGGATGTAGTGATGAGGAAATAAAGGGTGCAGTTAGATTCAGCTTTGGCAGTGATGAATTTGACATTGATACTGTGACAGATATAATCAAAAACGAAGTAGAGAATATTAGAAAATATGTGAGGTAAATCTGTGAAAGAGATAATTTTGGTTAAATACGGAGAAATCATCTTAAAAGGCGGAAATCGCCCAAAATTTGAGAAAAAACTACTGGATAATATCAGAAATTCCATGAAAAACGTAGCGAAAATAAATATGTATATGGCTCAAGCAACGGTATATATAGAACCGGAGGAAGAAGACAAAATAGACATAATTTGCGAAAGACTTTGTAAAATCTTTGGTATCGTTACTGTGTGCAAGGCTGCTATATGTGAAAAGAATATGGACAGCATAAAGAAAACTGCAGTAGAATACTGCAGGGATGAGCTTTTACCGGGAAAGAAATTTAAGGTAGAGGCAAAACGCTCCGATAAGGCGTTCCCTCTTAATTCGGTTCAGCTTGCCATAGACGTTGGTGGTTATATTCATGAAAATGTAGAAGGACTTTTGGTGGACGTGCATAACCCTGAGGTTACAGTTCAGGTGGAGGTAAGAGATCATAACGCGTTTGTCTATTGCCGAGAAAAGCGTATGATGGGACAAGGCGGTATGCCTATCGGTACAGGTGGAAAGGCAACTCTTCTTTTATCAGGAGGAATAGACAGCCCTGTTGCGGGACATATGATAGCGAAAAGAGGAATAGAAATAGATGCTGTAAACTTTTTCAGTTTTCCTTATACAAGCGAAAGAGCAAAGGAAAAGGTTATCGAGCTTGCGTCCATTATTGCAAGATACACATCCAAAATCAATCTTTATATAGTGCCATTTACCGATATACAGCTTGCTATTAAGGATAACTGTCCGGAGGAGCATTTGACGCTTATCATGCGCCGATTTATGATGAAGATTTCTGAGATTATTGCCAGCAAAAATGGATCTCAGGCATTAATTACCGGAGAGAGTGCAGGACAGGTTGCATCCCAAACTCTTGCGGCTCTTCATGTTACAAATTCGGTTTGTACTATGCCTGTTTTAAGACCGCTTATTGGTATGGACAAGACCGAAATTATAGAAAGATCTCAAAAGATAGATGCTTTTGAAACATCAATACTTCCTTATGAAGATTGTTGTACAGTTTTCACTCCAAGACATCCTGCAACAAATCCAAAGCTTTACGCTATCGAAAAAAGCGAAAGTAAACTGGATGTAGATAGGCTAATAGAGGAAGCGGTTAATGGAGTAGAAAAAATCTGTGTTTTCCCTAAATTATGATAAAACTATTGCATTTTTTCGCAGAATATTGTATAATAGTATAAATGTAATATTATTTCGGAGGATTTTCTGATGGAAAGAAAGGAAAAAAAGTCTTTAAATTCGCCTGAGACTGCAGAAGAGAGAAGAAAAGCCGTCGATACGGTTATGGGCGTTATTGAAAGAGAATACGGTAAAGGCAGTATTATGCGACTTGGTTCTGCATCAAGAGTGGATGTACCTGCAATACCTACCGGCTCTTTAACTCTTGATCTTGCGCTAGGCGTTGGTGGCATACCAAGGGGCAGAGTAGTGGAAATATATGGTCCTGAGTCATCAGGAAAGACTACCGTTGCGCTTCACATTGTAGCAGAAGCACAAAAAAATGGAGGAGAAGCGGCATTTATAGATGCAGAGCACGCTCTTGATCCTCACTATGCCAAGAATTTAGGTGTAGATGTAGATAATCTCATCGTATCTCAGCCGGATACAGGTGAGCAAGCTTTGGAAATAGCAGAAGCTTTAGTAAGAAGCGGTGCTGTTGATATAGTAGTAATCGACTCTGTTGCGGCGTTAGTTCCGAAGGCGGAGATTGAGGGTGAAATGGGAGATGCCCATGTAGGTCTTTTGGCGAGACTTATGTCTCAGGCTCTAAGAAAGTTAACCGGTGTTGCTGCAAAATCAGACACAGCAGTGGTTTTTATAAATCAGCTGCGTGAAAAGGTTGGAGTAGTATACGGCAATCCTGAAACCACTCCGGGCGGAAGAGCATTAAAGTTCTTTGCTACTATCAGAATGGAAGTAAGACGTCAAGAGCAAATTAAAGAAGGCGGAAATGTTGTAGGTAACAAGACTAAAGTTAAAATTGTTAAAAACAAGGTTGCACCGCCATTTAAAGAGGCTGAGTTTGACATCATGTACGGAAAGGGAATCTCAAAGATAGGTAACGTAATAGACGTTGCAGTATCTCTTGATATTATCAATAAAGCAGGTGCTTGGTTCTCATATGAAGGTACAAGGCTAGGTCAGGGTAGAGAAGCTGTAAAGCAGAAGATGGCGGATGATCCCGAATTCTTTAAAGAGGTATCTACAAAGGTGCGCGAAGCTATTATGCTTAAAAACGGTTTGATTGTTGACGAAAATGACAATTTTAACGCATAAATATTTTACTAATAGGGTATCTTTAACTAAAATTTACAGTTTTTTATAAAATTTATTGACGATTTGAGAATTTTTTAGTATTCTATTATATATGAGTGAATTTGAAAGGACTTTTCTAAGGAGGATTCTTATATGTTTTCAAAAGAGGTTGAGGTATTAAATCAAGTAGGACTTCATGCTCGTCCTGCAACATTTTTTATACAAAAGGCAAATGAATTTAAATCCAGTATTTGGGTAGAAAAAGAAGAAAGAAAGGTAAATGCCAAAAGCTTGCTTGGTGTTTTATCACTAGGTATTGTAAAGGGAACCAAAATCAACCTTATCGCTGACGGTCAGGATGAGGAAGAGGCTGTGGTTACCTTGGTTAACCTTATCGCATCTAACTTCACTGAATAATATTTATTCATAGCTAAATAACTCTGCTTTTTTATAGGTAGAGTTTTTTTAGATTTTAAGGGTATTATATATGTTTAATCTTGAAGAAGAACTCAAAAACTTACCGGAAAAGCCGGGAGTGTATATAATGCATGGGGATGATGATGTCATCATCTATGTAGGAAAAGCAAAAATCCTTAAAAACAGAGTGCGTCAGTATTTTCATTACAGCAGGAATCATTCACCAAAAGTTCTTGCTATGGTAGCCAACATCAAGTATTTTGAGTATATTGTCACCGATAATGAGATAGAGGCGCTTGTTTTGGAGTGCAATCTGATAAAAAAACATCGCCCAAAATACAACATTCTGTTAAAAGATGATAAGCAATACCCTTATATCAAGGTTTCTATAAATAAAGAATATCCAAAGGTCTATATGACCAGACGACTTGAAAATGACGGGGCAAAGTATTTTGGCCCTTATGCAGGTATGCAAACTGTTCGCTCAACGCTGGAAATTGTTCAAAAAATTTTCAAACCTCCTTCATGTAACAGAAAATTTCCGGAAGATATAGGAAAGGGCAGACCATGCCTTAACTATCATATAAATAATTGCTTTGCACCATGTATCGGTGGCAGAGTTTCAAAGGACGAGTATAGAAAGGTATTCTTTGATATTTGTGCATTTTTATCAGGAAGCCATGATGCTCTTCTTGCAGAAATGAGAGAAGAAATGCTAACTGCCTCCCGAAATACCGAGTTTGAAAAGGCGGCTGTACTTCGTGACAAGATAGAAGCTATACAGCGTTTTGGAGAAAAACAAAAGATTATAAATGCGGATAAGCAAACTGATATGGATATTCTTGGCATTGCAAGATGTAACACCAAGTCTTTTGTAGAGGTGTTTTTTGTTCGTGGCGGAAAAATATTTGGTCACCAAAATTACTGCATAGATGATACTCAGGAAGTAGCCGAAGGTGAAATCTTGTCCGATTTTATAAAACAGTTTTATAGTGAAAGCAGCGACGTGCCAAGGGAGATTTTAACTGAATATCCTATATCGGACAGCGACATTATTATGTCTTGGCTTAGCGGGAAAGCCGGTAAAAAAGTTAGCATTCTGTCACCAATGCGTGGTGAAAAAAAGAAGCTGGTGGCAATGGTGCATAAAAATGCTGAAATTTCGGCGGAAAATTACCGCATTTCAGGGTTGAACATTGCAATGAGTAAGAATAAAGGACTTATAGAGCTAGCTAAAAAACTGGATCTTCATGATGTACCAAAACGCATAGAATCATACGATATTTCTAATATTTCCGGTAGTGATAATGTGGCGTCTATGGTTGTTTTTGTGGACGGAAAACCATCTAAAAAGGATTATAGACATTTTAAGATAAAGTCATTCGACGGTGCAAACGACTACCTTGCAATGCAGGAAGTTATTTACAGAAGATTCCGTCATGCTCTTGAAGAAGAGGAAAAAATAGATAAAGGCGAAATGACACCGGAAGAGTGCAAATTTTTGCCACTTCCTGATCTGATTCTTCTAGATGGAGGAAAAGGACATTTAAGCTCAGTAATGGAGATTATGGAAAGTATAGATATTGATATACCTGTGTTTGGCATGGTAAAGGATGACAAGCACAGAACCAGAGGACTTGTTTCTTCTTCGGGAGAAATTGAAATATCTATGCTTGAGAGTGTGTTTAATTTTATTACAAGGATTCAGGACGAGGTACACAGAAGTGCTATCACCTATCATCGTAAATTACGAAGTAAAAGTCTGGAAAAGTCCGTGCTTGACGATATTAAAGGCGTGGGAAAAGTTAAAAAGTCAGCCCTTTTATCTCATTTTAAATCAATAGATAACATCAAAAAAGCAAGTATTTCAGACCTTTTAGAGGTTGTTGATAAAAAGACTGCGGAATGTGTTTTTGAATTTTTTAAGGAGAAATAGTCTATGTTCACTTTGCGTGAAAAAGGAGATTTAAAGTATTATCAAATTGATGAATTTCTAAAAACAGGTCTTGTAAAGCATTGCTTTACTACAAGATGTGGCGGTGTTAGTAAGGGAGAGTATTCGTCTCTTAATTTAAGGTTTAACTGCAATGATTTCAGGGAGAATGTGCTGGATAATTATAAAATTATCTGCGATGAAATTGACGTAGACTATAAAAACCTTGTATTATCCAAGCAGGTCCATGAGGACAATGTTTTTGTAATAACAAGTAAGGATATGGGTAACGGTATTACAAAGTCGCAGAAGTTTGAAAGCTGTGACGCAATGATTACCGCCGAACGTGGAGTGCCTATTGCTGTTTTTTCAGCTGATTGTGTACCGGTTTGCTTCCTTGATGCGAAAAAGTCTGTTATTGGTCTTGCTCATTCCGGATGGAAGGGAACAGTAGCAGGCATTTCTCAAAAAGTAGTAAATAAGATGCATTCAGAATTTGGTTCAAATCCGGAGGATATTCTTGTGGGTATAGGGCCTTCTATAAGAGAGTGCCATTTTGAAGTTGGAGCTGAAGTGGCAGATGTTTTTAGAGATAATTTTGGCTGTGATGTCATTAGTATAAAAGAAAAACCATATGTTGATATGCAAAAATCTATAACACTTCAGCTTATTTCAGTAGGGATTCTAGAAAAAAACATTATAGATTCCGGTATATGCACCTATTGTAACAGCGATTTGTTCTTTTCCCATAGAGTAACTGGAGATAAAAGAGGTTTGCAGGCTGCCATCATGCAGCTAGTATAATGGCTGCTTGTGGGAAGCTTTAGTATTTTCATTATTAGCGTATTTTTCCTATATAGTAAAAAGGAGTTGTCTAAAATAAAAAGATTATTTATTTTAATGCTGACCGCTATTCTTTTCCTTTTCGTTTTCGGTTGTAAAAAGAATAGTGAAGATGATAATGTAGAAGATTTTTCAGGGGAGATTGTTGTTATTCAAGATAGATCGGATATTGTCCTTGGCGCATACAACATCGATACTCTAAATCCTTATACAACTAAATCAAAAAGTAGTCAAAGAATTTTGAATATAGTTTACGAATCTTTGTTTTCTTTTGGTGAGGAATTAAATATAGAGCCGGTTCTGGCTGAAAATTATTACCTATCCGAAGACGGTAAAAGCATAACAGTTAATCTAAAGACTAATGTTAAGTGGCAGGATGGTACCAACTTTACTGCAGAGGACGTGGTTTATTCTATCAGTAAAATGGTGAATTGTGATGGTATCTATTCCAAAGTGGCAAGTAAGATACGTTCATATACAGCAACGGGAGAAAACAGTGTTCTTATCGAATTTTTTAATCCGGCACCGGATTTTGCGTATCTTTTAACTTTCCCTATTATTTCAAGGAACACATATTTGACTGATGATACCGCATTTATGCCGATGGGAACAGGATCCTACAAGCTTGTGTCAAGGTCCAGTTCAGAACTGTTTTTTGAACCGAATACTCTTTGGCATGACGGACAAGTTTCCGATAAAAAGCTTGTCGTAAAGATATTAAAAGACGAAATTACAGCCACTAATTCGCTTAATGTAAAGGAAATTGACGCA
>SVKH01000077.1 GCA_015068545.1 Oscillospiraceae bacterium | reverse complement strand
ATTTCAATCTTAGAAAACTTTTATACAATATGGAATCCATCAACCAAAACACATCTTCTTTGACGGGTAAATGAATGCGCTGCCGTCAAACCTTCTCCGGTAGGGCCCGCTATGGTAAAGGTTGTGTAGCCTTCACCGCCAGCTCCTATACCTGCATATGACGGAGCATTTTTTACAAATATTGTAGTCTCTACTTCTCTTGCAAAGCGAGTGAGTCTATCCACGTTCTTTGAGTGAATGTGTGCAGAGTGACGGCAGCCGTGTTCAGCTTTTACCGCAAGCTCTATCGCTTCGTCTATATCCTTTACTCTTACAATAGGAAGAATCGGCATCATCATCTCTACCGAAACAAACGGATGACAAGCAGGTACTTCACAGATAATAAGCCTTGGATCTGCATCAATTCCGATTGCCTTTAATATCTTACCTGCATCCTTACCAACCCAATCCTTATTGATAGAGTATTTCTTCTCATTTTTAATTAAAACTGTATCAAGAAGCTTATCTACCATATCTCCCTTTAATAGATATGCACCATTTTGTGTCATAGAATCAATAAGCTTTCCTGCAACAGAATCGAATACGAAACATTCCTTTTCTGCTATACATGGCAGATTATTGTCGAAGCTGGCGCCCTTTACAATATCAATACCTGCTTTGATAATATCGGCAGTATCGTCAACTATAACAGGTGGATTACCAGCACCGGCACCAATTGCCTTTTTGCCGGAAGACAAAAGCATCTTTACAACTCCCGGTCCTCCGGTTGCAACCAAAAGCTTTACAAGCGGTGATGTTACCATCTCATTTGAAGAATCCATAGTAGGATTTTTAACAGAAACTACTAGGTTTTCAGGGCCTCCTGCTTCCAGTACAGCTCTGTTTACAAGATCAACCGCATAGTTTGATGTTCTCTTCGCATTTGGGTGCGGATTGAACACTACTGCGTTTCCTCCTGCAATCATACCCATAGAATTACAGATAACAGTTTCACTTGGGTTTGTGGAAGGAGTGATACTTCCGATGATTCCGTATGGAGCCATCTCGATAAGAGTAAGTCCTTCATCACCGGTAATAGCCTGAGGCTTTAAATCCTCTGTACCCGGAGTCTTGTTTGCAACAAGCTGATGCTTTATTATCTTATCTTCAACTCTGCCCATTCCTGTTTCTTCAACGCCAAGACGTGCCATATTTTCTGCTTCTAATAGGGTTAAACGGCGAATATTTTCTATCATTTTTTCTCTTTGTGCTACTGAATAGTTTTTAAGCTGTTTATATGCTTTTTCTACCGCACATAGAGCCTCGCCCATTGTATCAAACACGCCTTTTTGATTTGTCTTTGTTATAGCGCCTGGCATATTATTTATAACATTTTCTATAATCTGACCAATTGTTTTTTCATCAAGCATTTTTAGCACCTCTTATAATATATTCTTCCAAAGCTTTTTATCAGGGTTTGCAATAACTGAGCTATCCAGAAACATTGCGCTGTCACTTTCTCCCTGTTTTGCTCTATCTATAGCCGCTTCTACTGCAGCAACCTCTCCTGTTAAGAAGAGATATGACTTTCCACACATACCCTTTGCAATTCTAAGCTCTATAAGCTTTACATCCGCAGTCTTTGCTGCATTATCAGCAGCTCGTATAATAGATGCTGCAGAATAAGTTTCGAGTATACCCAGAGCCTTTGGATTTTCCACTTCATTTGCTCCATATATGGCAGGGAAAATATCCTGATGTGGATTTCCCAAAACAAAGGTATCTACTACCTTTTCGGGACATCTTGCAGTCGCCGAATCCACAGCAGCCCTTACAGCCGAAAGCTCGCCGGTGATAATTGCTATGTACTTACCCGGGCAGACAACCTGAGCCTCAATTATATCAACTTCAGCAGTCTTTACCATAGTATCACAGGCGGTAACACCTAATGATACTGTGGCATATTCTACCATTCCGATAGCCTTTGCCATTACCTTTTAGCTCCTCTCAAAACAATATAATCCTTTGTCACAGAAATAACCTCACCATCTATGGACGCATGAGTTACTACCGAAAAGTCCTTTCCTGCCTTGGATATGGCGTCTCCTGCCTTAACCACATCTCCTGCAGCTACGGTAGGGACAGAAGGCGTTCCGATATGTTGCGACATTTTTATCTTAACTGTTTTTGGCACAATTTCTTTTTCTGAGATAGGTGCCTCAACATCATATTTGCTTATTCCCAGTCGGGATGTAAGTCTGGACACACTGACAAGTCTCATATCCCTATTCTCCTCTACACCAAAATCAACAGGCTCCGGCATAGCGAATTTTGATTTCCTTAGCTGTGCCTTGGCTTCCGCAATCAAAGTCCTTGGCGATAACCCTTGAGGACAGGAGAAATTTTCGCAAATTCCGCAGCTTGAGCAATACGCAGAATTAAGCACAGCAGTTGTATCCTGCTCCATACCAAGAGCCACTGCACGCATAAATAGATGCGGCTGGATAGGATACCCAAGAAGATGCCGTGAGCATAAATCAGTACAGCTTCTGCACTGACAACAAGCGCCCATAGCTCTTTTTACATTCATAGTTGTTTTTACAAGTCTTTTTGAAATAATCTGACTTGTTTTCGGCAAAATAAGGACAGCATTTGTGGTCTTTGTAACCACATCACTTTCCGCAGAAACAGATCCTGTCATAACTCCGCCGCTTAGGATAGCCACCTCTTTTTCCGAATAACCTCCCGCAAGTTTTATAAGCTCAGAAAAGCTTGTTCCAAGAGGTACATAAAGGGTGACCGGATTTTTAACCGCACCTGAGACTGTCACATATTTATGAGTGACATTTCTGCCTTCTTTAATAGCATAATAGCTATTTAGCATAGTCTCTACATTAAATACGGTTGCACCCACCGATATAGGTAGGTTCCCCGGAAGAACTCGTCTTCCGGTAGCTTCATATATGAGATTCACCTCGTCACCAACGGGATAGAATGCCCTAAGAGCGCATACCTCAAAACCCGAAAATGCATCAAGATGATAATTTACAGATTCAATTGCCCCTGTGTAAGAGGACTTTACAGCTATAATCACTCGGTCTGCACCGACTGCGGTCTTGACCTCGTTAAGTGCTGTTAATATTTCAAATGGGAATTTTTCCAAAAGCAGTCTGTGAAGCGAAAAAAGCGGCTCACATTCTGAGCAGTTTAAAATAATGACCTCTGCTCTTTTATCAAGCTTTTTATAGCTTGGAAAACCTGCACCACCTGCGCCTACCACACCGGCATTTTGTAAAATTTCCGACAGTTTCATAAGCTCCATTTAGCCCATTCCTTTTTATTATAGCTCATCTACAATTCCAACAATAGCCGCATCTACAGGAGCTGTATTTTGCCCCGAACCGATTCTTGCGGCACTTCCTGTGGCAACAAGCACGATTTCCCCTATGCCTGCGCCTACATTGTCTATCGCCACAATCTTTCCTTTTATACCCATATCATCCTGTGGCTCTACAATCAAAAACTTGTTACCTATTAAATTCTCGTTCTTGCGAGTGGAAACAACACTTCCGCATACCTTTCCTATAATCATAAGAAAAAACCCTTTCTCTGTTTTAACTGTATGCAGGAGCAAAATGCCCCTGCATACCAAAAACAGCAAAATTACTTAATAGAAGGCAAAATCTTTTCAACGTCGCCGTGAGGTCTTGGAATAACGTGTGTAGCAACGATTTCACCAAGCTTCTGAGCAGATGCTCCGCCTGCCTCAACAGCAGCCTTTACAGCACCAACGTCGCCTCTTACCATAACGCTTACCAAACCGGAACCGATTTTTTCTGTTCCCACAAGCTCAACGTTAGCGGCCTTTAGCATAGAATCAGCAGCTTCGATAGCAGCTACCAAACCTCTTGTTTCTACCATACCCAATGCTTCTTGTGCCATTTTCTTTTCCTCCTTAACTTTAATTTCCTTCAAAGGCTCAGATGTTTTTTTCTGTGCCGTTGCTTTCTTCTTTTCTGCCATAGCTATCACCTAATTAGAACTTTGGCAAAATCTTTTCAACATCACCATGAGGTCTTGGAATAACATGTACAGCTACAAGTTCGCCAAGCTTTTGTGCAGCATTAGCACCAACTTCAGCAGCAGCCTTAACTGCACCTACGTCACCTCTTACCATAACAGATACAAGACCAGAACCGATCTTCTCTGTTCCGATTAGGACAACCTCAGCTGCCTTAACCATTGCGTCAGCAGCTTCGATAGCTGCAACCAAACCTCTTGTTTCTACCATTCCTAATGCTTCTTGTGCCATTTTAATTTCCTCCTAAAAATTTTACTATTTATTATAAATTGCTATTTTTAAACCTTCCATTTTCAAATTAACTTCCAACGCTTCGTTAATCTCGTCAAGTGGGAATTTATGAGTTATCAGCTTTTCTAGCGGAATACCTATTCCCTTAGCGCGCTTTAAGAAATCGAATGTTGTGGCATAATCACGGAGAGTATATACCCATGATCCAACTGTGGTGATTTCCTTTGCGCAAATATCAAAGTGCGGATTTATAGTTGCATCACCGCCGTTGATGAAGAATCCAAGTTCGCAAAGACCTCCACCGTTTCTAATAAACTTGTAGATATTTGCGTGAGCTATTGGAGAGCCTGTACACTGGAACGCAAAGTCAGCATCGTATCCGCCGAAGCTTTCCTTTACAGCCTTTGAAAGCTCTTCAATTCCATTGTGGTTTTTAAAGTTAACCGTCTTGGAAGCACCCATCTCATAGGCAAAGTTAAGTCTCTTTTCCTCACCGTCAACTGCAGTAATGTTTTCGATACCCATAGTTCTCAGCACTGCAATACAGATAAGACCGATAGGTCCGCAGCCCTGAACAACAACACGGCTGTTGAATCTTAATATACCGGTGGTCTTTGCTCTTTCTACTGCGTGAATCAAAACCGCACAAGGTTCGATCAATACTCTTGAATCAAGGTCCAGATCACTTACATTGAAAACTGTAGATCCGCCGCGAACCAGTATGTAGTCTGCAAACCAACCGTTTAAATGAATGTCGTCATCCGGCAAAAGTCCGTAAACATCTGCGCCTCCAACATTCTGTTTATTAAGGTCATACATTGTAATGTCAGGATTATCCTTAAATATCATACAGGTAACTACTTTGTCACCAATGTTTAGAGGTTTTCCTGCACTGTCAACCTTAACATTTTTACCCATTTTCACAATTTCACCTGTTCCCTCGTGACCTAGAGCAACAGGAATAAGTCCGAACGGGTCTCTCTTATACTCATGAGCATCGGTTCCGCATACGCCGCAACCTTCAACCCTGACAAGTATGTCATCATCGCCAACATTCGGCATAGGATATTCTTTTATATCAAAATGTCCAAGTGATGTCAGCATAGCTACTCTTGCTTTATCAGGAACGCTTGCTGACTTTGCGGCAGAAGATGAAGCTGTGCTGCCCTGCATCCCTGCGATTACTTGCTTGACAATTTGTTCAATCTGTGAATTGTCCATGTCATATATCCTTTCTTAATTTTATTTTAGTGTGAGTACACAGGTTATGAATACTCAAAACTTATATTCTTTTGATAATTTCTTCAAGAACTGAGGCACCGTAGAGAGAAAGTGCAGTATCCTGCTCTTCTGTTCCTCCGCTTACGCCTATGCCACCGATGATTTCACCATTTATTATGAGAGGATCTCCACCACCAAATATCACAATCTGTCCATCATTGGTAAACTGGATACCATATAGTGAACCGCCCGGCGCTGCAAGAGTTTTTAGCTTGCTTGTAGGCATTTTTAAGGAAACTACGGTATATGCCTTCTTCACCGCTATATCAAAGCTGGCTATATAGGCATTGTCCATGGAATGAACAAGAATAGGTCTTGCTCCGCTATCAGCCACACAGATTACAGCATTCACGCCCATTTCCTGTGCCTTTTTTTCAACGCACAGTGAAAGAGCTTTTGCAATATCCAGTGTCATCTTAGAAGAAAGACTTGCCACAACTTTAGATACAACAGATGCTATATCACGGCTATCCATGATTATTTATTAAGAGCCTCAATAACCTTTTGGGTTATCATAGCTACCATATCGCCATCAACTGATGCGCCTGTGCCCTTTTCTGCAACTGCACAATCCGGAATACCACATAGGTGGCAGTTCATCTTGCCGTCTTTATTATTTGGGCAAAGGTTAGCAGGGTGCTTACCAGATACACCAAGCTTCTTTCTGATTTCGTAAAGCTTTTTGATTTGTTCCTTAGAGAACTCCTTAGGACCGCCAAGTTGACGTGAGTGGAACAGAAGCTCTGCGTAAAATTCCACAGACTCCATCTTATGATAAGCAGTCAAAAGATCCTCACCATATGTAAGTGCACCGTGATTTTCCAATAGAACTGCATCGTAATATGGTAGATACTTTTCTACTGCATCAGGGATTTCGTTTGTTGAAGGTGTGCCGTATTCTGCAATCGGCACGCAACCAAGCGCAATAACAGCTTCCGGCATAATTGGCTGTGTTAGCGGAATGCCTGCGATAGCAAAGCTTGTTGCATATACAGGGTGAGCGTGTACAACCGCCTTTACATCAGGACGGTGCTTATATACTCTCATGTGCATTTTAATTTCTGATGACGGTCTGAACTTACCGTTAGCCTGAAGTACATTACCATCTGCATCAATCTTACAGATGTACTCAGGAGTCATAAAGCCTTTACTTACACCGGTTGGTGTGCAAAGCCATTCATTGTCGGAAATTTTAACAGAAATGTTACCGTCGTTAGCAGCAACCATTCGTCTGTCGTAGATTCTCTTTCCGATTTCGCATATTTGTTTCTTGATTTCAAATTCGGATACCATTTTTTCATTCTCCTTTTCTTTGATTTCTTTGTTTACTCTTTAATTATACTATAAACACAAACAAATGTCAACAGAAATTTCTGTTTTTTTCTGTTTTTTTGTCTGTTTTATTTTGAAATATGGTTCATTATGTTTGAAATTCCTTCTTTTGTCTTGGCACTCACATGAAAAACCTGCTTGCATCCTGCCAAACGCAGCCAGTTTTCTGCCCTGTCAGGATTTGCTTCCTCTCGGTCAATCTGAGTGACAATACCGATAACCTCTCGGTTCGCCTGAGACGTTACACAAGGCGGGTACAGAGAGTAGTCCTCCGTGGCAGAAAGCAAAAGTCCTACCACATCCGCCTCATAGGTGTAAAGAGCCAAGGCTCTGCCAAGAGAGGCATTTTCCGCGTATTCTCCCGGAGTGTCTATTAAAAATCCGCCGTATTCTACTCCCTGAGTTTTTCGGTAGGTCAACTCTTCCCCTTTCAGCGCCTGAATCAATGTGGTTTTTCCTGCACCACTTCTGCCCATTAGTATCAGCTTTTTCATGTTCTGGTCACCGGACAGACATTAAATTTTAAAGTTTCTTCACAGTATTCACATACTGCCTTCAAGCTTGCTTCCACCTCAGATACAGTGCCGGTCACAATCAATGTTCCGCTGAATCTGTCCACAAAGCCAATATGAGCACCAGATGCCTTGGTAGCTATGTCACCTGCTATTATGGCAGTTTCCGCCGGAGACATGGTCATAATACCTATCGCCGAACGTGCATAATCC
>SVKH01000076.1 GCA_015068545.1 Oscillospiraceae bacterium | reverse complement strand
TTAAAAAATTCATCGGAAGAAACTCCACAGCTCATTCTAAGTCCCATAAACATAAACTCGGACATCATATCTTTTTTATCTAGTTTTTCTTCATTATATCTTGAAAAATCACCGGAAACATAGTCATCAAAATCAGATGAATTAGAAAATCTTTTTACATCTAAATAAGAATGCGCCGAAAGTCCAACGCCTATATATTCCATACATTTCCAATACTTTATATTATGAGTTGACGAGAAATTCTCCTTTGAGAAATTTGATATTTCATACCTTTTATACCCAGCCTTATTTAGTGTGTTTACGGCAAGATCATACATTTCTCTTTCAGTATCTTCGTCAGGAAGATTAAGCTCTCCTCTTATATATTCTTCATAAAGCGGTGTTCCTTCCTCAAGTATAAGGCTATAGCAAGAAATATGTGCTGGATTAAGCTCTATTGCTGTATCTAGAGAATACTTAAAACTATCTAAGGTTTGACCGGGTAATGCACTCATTAAATCTATACTAAAATTTTCAAAGCCGGCATTTTTTATCATTTCAATAGTTTCTTTTGCCTCTTGCGATGTATGAACTCTGCCTATTCTCTTCAGTTCTTCATCACAAAATGATTGAACTCCCACACTTAGCCTTGTCACTCCACCATTTTTTAAAACCTGCAGTTTATCTTCATCTACGGTCTTAGGATTCATTTCCACAGTAAATTCACTGCAGTTATCTAAATTTAAAGTAGAGTTAATTCTATCAAGCAATAACTTTAGTGATTCAGCATCAAGGCTTGTAGGCGTTCCTCCACCTATAAACACTGTATCTACTTTCTCTCCTTTATACATATCCATATTCCGAAAAAGAGCAGAAAGATATTCCAATTTATCCTCTTTAGAAAAAGTAAAGGAGCAAAAATCACAGTATTTACACTTTTTCAGGCAAAATGGTATGTGAACATACAGTCCTCTCACAACATATACCTCCAAGTTATATTCTCGGACAAAACAAAAGGGTGGAAAACCACCCCTTTAATTATTCGCAATCGTCACAGTCGCATTCAAATTCCAATTCAATCTCTTGATTACAGTTAGGACATACAATTCCCTTTTCCTCATCAAGTGAATCGAAATCCACCATAACATCTTCGTGACAGTTAGGACACTCAATCTCAAAAAGGTCCATATCATCTAGGTCATCATCAAAATCGAATTCGTCTTCGTCATCATAATCATCGTCTTCGTCATCATAAGCTAGGTCTTCCAAATCTGCAAGATCACTGTCAATTTCGTCAACCTTTTCCTCTAGCTCGTCATGTGCATCTATAACATCATCCAAAGCGGCAGCAATGCTCTCTAGTGCATCTACGATGTTCACCAAAAGCTTTCCCTCCGGCTTTGACTCATCAATAGCAAGACCGTCACAAAGACCTTTTAAATACGAAACTTTTGCTACAAGATTTTCCATAAAATACTCCAATCTGCCATCTGACAAAGACGGCTACTATGTCAAGTATAGACTTTGTGCAATACACAAAAATTATACACGTTCCATGTATTCGCCTGTTCTTGTATCGATTCTGATGATATCAGTATCGTTTACAAAAAGAGGTACCTGAATAATTGCACCAGTTTCCAAAGTAGCAGGCTTAGTTGCACCTGTTGCTGTATTTCCTGCAAAACCAGGCTCTGTTTCAGCAATAGCAAGCTCAACAAATGTAGGTGGCTCTATACCAAATACATTGCCTTTGTATGAAAGGATCATACAAATCATGTTTTCCTTAACAAACTTCAATGCATCACCGATTTGATCCTTGCTGATTGGAAGCATATCAAATGTTTCCTGATCCATGAAGTAATAAAGATCACCATCATTATATGAGTATTCCATATTCTTCTTTTCAATGTGAGCTTCCTCAACCTTTTCTGTAGGACGGAAAGTCTTTTCAACTACTCCTCCTGTGATAACATTCTTTAGCTTTGTTCTAACGAAAGCAGCACCTTTACCGGGCTTAACGTGTTGGAATTCAACAACCTGATACACGTTACCTTCAAATTCAAAGGTCTTTCCGTTTCTAAAATCGCCAGCTGTAATCATAAATAATTTCCTCCATTGTTATTTTATATAAACTCATTATATATTGTAATATATTTTTACCGAAATTTCAAGCTTTTTTTCAAATAATAGTTAAATCTTTACAACTTTTTGTCAAATTATGGATACTTTCACCAATAACTACCACATCTTCTATGCGAACACCGCCAAACCCATCAATATAAATACCCGGTTCCACAGTTATTACATTACCTATTTCACATACATCTTCCGATTTTGGGGAAAAGTTTGGATTTTCATGAATTTCAATACCCACACTATGTCCAAGGCTGTGCCCAAAGTTTTCACCATAGCCGGCTTTTGTAATTACATCTCTTGCTGCTTTATCAATTTCTTTACACGGTATCCCAGGCTTTATAGTATCAATCGCTTTTTTTTGCGCCATAAGAACCACATCATAGATTTCCTTTTGCTTTGATGAGGCTTCTCCCATCACTATTGTTCTCGTCATATCTGAACAATATCCGCCAAATACACAGCCAAAGTCTATGGTGACAAAATCACCCTTTTCTATGACTTTATCCGTAGCTTCGCCATGTGGCATACAAGACCGAATGCCGCTTGCCACTATCGTTGGAAAAGACAGTCCGGATGCTCCGTTCTTTCTCATATAAAATTCAAGAAATAGAGCCACCTCTACCTCTGTCATACCAATATGAATCTCATTTATAAGCGCATCAAAAGCAGAAGATGCAAGCTCCTCCGCAATTTTAATTCTATCTATTTCCTCTTTGTCCTTTATCCTTCTTGGATGAGAAATCACCTTCTCTGCAGGTATAAGCTTTTTCCCAAACTTTTGAAATACAGCAAACTCTGCAACAGTTACTCTATTTTCTTCAAATAAAAGTTCTTCACATTCCAGATTACTTGCTATGTCCACAAGACTCTTATTATGAATCTCAAAGCCTATTGCCTCTTTTTTTGCCTGATATGTGTATCGGGAATCGGTAATTAGTATCCTTTTGCTTTTTGTCAGCAAAAGCACTGCATCCTCAGATGTAAAGCCAGAATAATAAAATATATTAGCCCTGCTTGTTATTATCACACCTTGATTTTCTTCAATTTGCGACAAAAGTCTATTTACTCTCATTTATCAATTCTCCAAAACTGCAAATTTAAATCTAATCACAGCTTTTCTATTTCTTCCATCAGTGTTTGAATGATTTTGTCCTCCGGCACTTTTTTAATTATCTCACCTTTTTTAAAGATAACACCTTCACCAACGCCACCGGCAACACCTATATCCGCTTCTCTTGCCTCACCAGGGCCGTTTACTGCACACCCCATAACAGCAACTTTAATATCCTTATCAATATCCTTTAGACGCTTTTCCATTTCTGTTGCGATAGGAATCATATCAATTCTTGTTCTTCCGCAAGTAGGACAGGAAATAAGTTCCGCACCCTGCTTTCTTAAATCCAAAGTCTTTAGAATATCTTTAGCGGCATAAACCTCCATAACAGGATCTGCCGTCAGGGAAACCCTCATTGTATTCCCTATTCCTTCTGATAAGAGTGTTCCAAGTCCGATACAGGATTTTACAGTACCACCATTTTGAGTACCGGCTTCAGTTACGCCTATATGAAGCGGAATATCATTCATTTGGTCAAATTTACGATAAGCTTCTATTAAAGTAGGTACATGGGACACCTTAATGGAAACAACAGTATCAAAGAAATTAAGACTATCTAGTATTTCTACATGACGCATAGCACTTTCACATAGTGCATCTGCCGTAGGCTTTTTGTACTTTTCAAGAAGGTCCTTTTCTAAAGATCCTCCGTTAACTCCAATCCTGATAGGAATATTTCTCTCTTTGCAGGCTTCCACCACCTGACGGACTCTATCCATATCGCCTATATTACCCGGATTTATCCTAACCTTATCAACACCGTTTTTTATACACTCAAGTGCAAGCCTGTAATCAAAATGTATATCACAAACAAGAGGTATTTTAATCTGCTTTTTTATCTGTGCTACTGCTGACGCAGCCTCCATATCCGGTACTGCAACCCTAATTATTTCACAGCCCGCTGTCTGAAGTCTTGTAATCTGTTCTACAGTTGACACCACATCACGGGTATCGGTATTAGTCATAGACTGTATAGATACAGGATTATTCCCTCCTATCTTAATACCGCCAACATTCACTTCTCTTTTCATAAGTTACCTCTTTCATTTTGTCTTATTATGAAATAAGTCAATTTCTATTTAATATTAAGCAAAAAATATTTTTACTATATCATTAAAGAATATTACCGCAGCTAGTAGCAGCAGAAGAATCAAACCTATTCCATGTACAAATCCTTCTTTTTCCGGTGGAACCTGCTTTCCGCTTATCAGCTCAAATACAAGAAATACAAGTCTTCCTCCATCAAGAGCAGGTATTGGCAATAGATTAAATATACCTAGATTAATAGTAAGCATCGCCATAATAAACAGTATATTAAGCAAAGCATCCGAGCCGGAATTTACTGCGCTGTTTACAACAGCAACTACACCAACAGGCCCTGATACATTATCAAGACCTTCCTTACCCGAAATCAAATCGAACAGAGCCTTATATACACTCTTGGTTACAAATAAGGTGTAATTCCATGCCTGAGGTACAATGTTTTTTGCGGTTAGCTCCTTTATTTCAGGTACAAACCCTATGATGTACCTTGTTTGCGTTTGAGTTTTTCCCACATACTCCTCTGGTACATCTAATTCTTCCTGCCTACTGGTATTTACAACACCGTTAATTTCGTCAGTTAGTTCTATATAATCTTCACCATATGTGTAAGTTGTTACATCCTTGGAGACTTTTGAGGAAATAGTATGCTTTTCTCCATTTCTTAGCACGGTTAGTTCAAAAACATCCTCTTCCTTGAACTCCGAAGTATAAAGAGATATATCCTCGTAAAAATTTACATTTTTACCATTTATCTCTATTATTTCGTCCCCATTAAGCAGACCGTTTTCGGCAATATATGCTCTGTCATCTACGGTATCCACTACATTTGAACGAAAAGGGCCTATCATCCCTACTATTATTATAAATAGACAGAAGCCAAGTATGATATTTAACAAAGCTCCTGCCACAATTACCAAAAACCTTTTCCACAGTTTTTGCCCGGAAAAACTGTTAGGATTATCCGAAGAATCATCCTCTCCTTCCAGTTTGCAGTATCCACCAATTGGAAAGGCGCGAAGAGAATATAGGGTTTCTGCCCCTTGCTTTTTTAATATAGCCGGTCCCATACCGATAGAAAACTCCAATACAGGTACCTTCGCCATCTTTGCCATAATAAAGTGGCCAAATTCATGTAAGCTTATCAATATTAGAAAAATAAGAATTGTTACAATCGTTGTAACCAAAAAATCAGCTCCTGTCATAAACCAATCTTCTTGCAAGTTTATCTGCTTCAAAGATATCTTCTATGGTTGGATTTTCAATATTTTTAATTGATTCCATCGCATTTTGAATGGACTCAGAAATTTCCAGATAGGAAATTTTATTCTTTAAAAACAACTCAACAGCCGCTTCGTCACTGCTGTTAAATATTGTTGGCATTATGCCACCTTCCTTGCCCGCCTTTTTTGCAAGAGAAAGGGCAAAAAAAGTATCTGTATCCGGCTTTGCAAAAGTAAGATTTGCATAAGCAGCCAAATCCAGCTCGTTACCCTTCATAGGCAAGCGCTGTGGATATGTCAAAGCATACTGTATAGGTAACTTCATATCAGGTGTGCCAAGCTGAGCAATAACTGCATTATCTTCAAACATAACTGCAGAGTGCAGTATACTTTGACGATGAACAAGTACTTCAATATCGTCTATATCAACATCAAACAGCCACTTTGCCTCAATAACCTCTAATCCCTTGTTTACTAAAGTAGAAGAATCTATTGTAACCTTTGCACCCATATCCCAGTTTGGATGTTTTAGGGCATCAGCTGGAGTGATATTTGTAAGATCATCCCTTGTTTTACCAAAGAACGGTCCTCCAGAAGCAGTCAATAGTATTCTTTTAATTTTCTTTTCTGCCCCCTGTAGTGATTGAAATATAGCAGAGTGTTCGCTGTCAACAGGCAAAAGTGATACATTGTGCTCCCTAGCCAATTTTGTCACAATATGACCACCGGTCACCAAAGTTTCCTTATTGGCAAGGGCTATATTCTTCCCTGCCTTTATTGCATCTATGGTAGGAATAAGTCCTGATATTCCTACCACTGCCGTAACAACAATATTGGCTTTTTCATAGGTTGCAACTTCCGAAAGCCCCGCCTTTCCTGAGGTAACCCTAACAGGCAAATCGCTGACACGCACTTTAAATTCCTTTGCCTTTTCTTCATCAACTACACACACCAAATCCGGTGCAAACTCTCTTGTTTGTTTTTCCAAAAGATCTATATTGGAGTAAGCAGATATCGCCCAAACCTTTATGCCGGGGTATGCACGAACTATATCAAGAGTCTGTGTTCCGATAGAACCTGTTGACCCTAATATTGATATATTATGTCTAAAATCCATCATTATACCTCTTATTTTATCACATATTGGATGATATAGAACACAAACGGTGCCACAAACAGAACACTGTCAAATCTATCTAATATTCCGCCATGTCCCGGAAGAATACTGCCATAATCTTTTTTCCCGCAATCTCTTTTGATGCAGGAGAAAACAAGATCTCCAATCTGAGAAAGAATACCGGTGCAAAGTCCTATTAAACCAAATTTTACTATAGCATAAATATTTGGGCTAAACCCTGTCATAACAGCTATGAATCCAATACTTCCAAGTGCCGAAAAGATAAGTCCTGCCACTGCACCTTCTATTGTTTTTTTCGGACTGATATTTTTGCAAAGAGGATTCCTTCCCATAAGACTGCCGATAAAGTATGCACCGGTATCAGAAAGCCATGCACACACAAAAGGTAGCAAAATAATGAACCTGTCAAGCTTACGAATAGATATCAAAGTTCCCATAAACAAGGAGATAAACATTGTTATAAAAGCAGAACTCATCACTTTTTTTGAGTCAATCTTACCGTGAAGAGCTATCATGGTAGCTCCATAAATCATACAGGATACTAAAGTTACAAAAACTCTGTTATTGGTTACACAGCCCCATGATATGAACAGTCCAACTATAAGTCCAATCATGGAAAGAGGTTTTTCCTCATCCATCATTCGGTACATTTCCAATAGCATACCAAGGATGACAAGAGTTATTGCTATATACAGTACAAAACGGTGGGCAAAAACAACAGCAAAAAACACCAATAGTCCTACTAAGGCTGTTAAAATTCTTTTCAACATATCAAATACCTCCGTATCTTCTGTTTCTTCTTTGATATTCTAAAATTGCTTTTTTTAAATCATTTACACTAAAGTCCGGCCAAAGTGTTTCGGTAAAATAGAACTCCGAATAGGAAGCTTGCCAAATCATAAAATTTGAAAGGCGTTGCTCGTTACTGGTACGGATAATAAAGTCAGGGTCTGGCTGATCGTTTGTATACAAAAACTTTGAGATTGTATCGTGGGTAATATCATCC
>SVKH01000075.1 GCA_015068545.1 Oscillospiraceae bacterium | reverse complement strand
TTGGTCTGTACCACGAAAACATACGCAGTATAAGCCTTTGGTAATCTTGGCAGTAATTGCGGAAAACTGTGTCTGGGTTTCGCTGTCCACTTTATTTACATAGTCGTAAAGAAGGACAGATCCAAATCTATTGCAGGATTTTATCTCTTCCAACAGCTTATAGTCATTTTTGAACATCAGCTTATCCTGCAGGTTTTCTGTTTTTAATAGCTGCGATGCTACCTCCTCCAAGGTAACAGGAGATTCTATCATATCTCCCGCCAGCTCAAATGGAATATATGCCAGTGCCGACATAACTATTCCGTCTACTTCGCAAAATCCGTCATAGTCTACTTCAATATCTCCGCGCCATTTTAAATACTCCAGCACGTTTGTCATAAAAACACATCCCTTTTATTATATCTAGTCACTACTATAACGCAGGTATATAAAAAGTTACAGTCATTTATCTATCGTGATTCTTTATAAATGCGACTAAACCAAGTCAATGCTTCAGGCACCAATTTTGAGCATAGCTTTCCACAATTCAATAGTTTGCAAAACTCACCTCTAAATCACTATATGTGAGCAATTACTCGGTTTTCTGCCCCAATTCTGTTGCTGTAAAAACTCCGTCCTTGCAATCTATTTCTACATTTTGAGATAATACTCCTTCTATAATCTTTTCTGAAAGCATATCTTCTATTCCTGTCTGAATTGCCCTTCTTAAAGGTCTTGCGCCATAAAGAGGATCATATCCAACCTTTGCAATCTCAGCCACTGCTTCTTTGGTAAAGCTGGCATTTATGCCGTTTTGCAAAAGTCTACCCTTTAGACCTGATAACATAATCTCTGCAATTTTAATTATATCATCTTCTGACAATCTGTCAAACACTATTATTTCGTCAATTCTGTTCAAAAATTCAGGTCTGAATGCTTCCTTTACCTTATTCATTACTTTTTGACGTATTTCATCCTTTTGATTTTCCCCTACTTCATCACGCGTACCAAATCCCATTTTTGAAGAAGATGTATTTAGAATCTCTCTGGCACCTAAATTGGAAGTCATAATAATTACAGTATTTCTGAAATCTACTCGTCTTCCTTGAGAATCGGTTAAAATTCCGTCATCAAGTATTTGTAGCATTATATTGAATATATCAGGATGAGCCTTTTCAATCTCGTCAAACAGAATAACAGAATATGGCTGCTTCCTTATCTTCTCGGTAAGCTGACCACCTTCGTCATAGCCCACATATCCCGGAGGTGAACCCACCAGTTTTGACACCGCATGCTTTTCCATGTACTCAGACATATCTATGCGAATCATGGCATCTTCATTACCGAACATAGCACCGGCAAGTGCCTTGGAAAGTTCGGTTTTTCCTACACCTGTGGGACCTAGGAACAAGAATGAACCGGTTGGTCTTTTTGGATCTTTAAGTCCTGCTCTTCCACGTCTTATTGCTCGGGATACAGCAGATACTGCCTCGCTTTGACCTACTACTCTCTCATGAAGAATTTGCTCTAGATTTTTCAGCTTTTCACTTTCCTCCTGCGCAACCTTGGATACAGGGATGTGCGTCCATTCGGCAATAATCTCCTCTATCTCCTTCTCGGTTATCACGAGGTCATTGGAACGATTAGTACCCTTCCATTCACTTTTACTGTCTTCAAGTTTCTTTTCTATTTCTTTTTCTCTGTCGCGAAGTGTTGCCGCTTTTTCAAAATCCTGAGCTAGTATAGCCTCTTGCTTTTCCTTTTTTATTTCTTCGCCTTCCTTTTCAAGAAGTTTTATTTCATCAGGTGCGGTAAGAGATGTAAGCTTTTTCTTGCTTGCTGCCTCATCCATAAGGTCTATCGCTTTATCCGGAAGGAATCGGTCTGTAAGATATCTCACCGAAAGCTTTGCCGCAGCAACCAAAGCAGAATCTTCTATTTTTACTCCGTGATGTGCCTCATATTTATCTCTTAGTCCTTTCAGAATCTCAACTGTTTCCTCCCAAGATGGCTCTCCTACCATTACCGGTTGGAAACGTCTTTCAAGAGCTGCATCCTTTTCGATATACTTTCGATATTCATTTATAGTAGTTGCTCCTATTAGCTGAAGCTCTCCTCTGGCAAGTGAAGGTTTTAGAATATTGGAGGCATCTATGGCACCCTCTGCAGATCCGGCACCGACAATTGTGTGGATTTCATCTATAAACAATATCACATTACCTGCGGCTTTTACCTCTTCTATTGCTTTTTTAAGACGGTCTTCAAATTCTCCACGGTACTTCGCACCTGCTACCATAGAGGACAAATCCATAGTCACCAGACGCTTTCCAACCAAAAGCTCCGGTACATCTCCGTCAGCAATCTTTTGCGCCAATCCTTCTGCTATGGCTGTCTTACCTACTCCAGGCTCTCCAATGAAGCATGGATTATTTTTGGTACGTCTTGATAAAATTTGAATTACTCTCGAAATTTCATTATCTCTGCCGATAACCGGATCAAACTTTTTTTCTATTGCCATTTGGGTAAGATCCCTGCCAAATTGGTCAAGAGTGGGAGTTTTTGCTCCTGTCTTTTGATGCTGTTCTTTCGGCTGATTAAAGCCGTTTCCGGAAGCTGCAGCAAGATCGGAATAGATACTGCTGATATTTGCACCATAGCTATTTAGCACATTTGCTCCTACACCGTCTCCATCCTTTATAATAGCAGAAAGAATATGTTCAGTACCGATGTAAGCATGCCCTGTGCGTCTTGCCTCTATGGCAGCTATCTCCAGTATTCGCTTGCTTCTTGGAGTAAGCCCTAGCTCTGTATTTACATCCAGTGGCTCTCCCACTCCCATTAGCTTTTCGACTTTTTCACGAATGCTTCCTTTATCCACCTTGGCATTTTCTAAAATCTTAGCACCAACTCCGGTACCTTCCTCTAAAATTCCCAAAAGAAGATGCTCACTGCCAATATATCCATGTCCCATTTCACAAGCTATGTCATGTGCATTATTTATAGCCATTCTGGCTTTTTCAGTAAAATTTGAAAGCATAAAAACCAACTCCTTTTTTATACATTTTCCCTTAACATCTCCGCACGCTTTTTATCTCTTTCCTCTGCACTCATTTCTTCTTTTTCCATTAAAAGTGCAGGTTCACACTCTACCATAAGCTCCATAAGCGGAGTATTTTTAATATCTATTATACCCATGTTTTTTGCCAAAATTACATCTGATATCAAGGATTTAGCCTCTTTTGATGTGATTTTTCTGGCGTATTTCATTATCCCGTAGCTTCTGCAAAGCTTATCAGCCAAATCCTCGTTTCCTTCCAGATTTTTTCTCACTTCAAGCTCATACTTTTTAATCTGTTCTGCAATATTCTCAAGGTTCTCCACTATTTCTGCCTCGGTAAGTCCCAAGGTTACCTGATTGGAAAGCTGATATAGATTACCGTAGGCTTTTGAACCTTCACCATACAATCCACGAACAGTAAGTCCTAATGCAGAAGCCGATGAAATGATTTTATCAATATTATTTGTCATTGTAAGCGCAGGAAGGTGCATCATAACCGAAGCTCTCATGCCTGTTCCTGTATTTGTAGGACAGGCTGTTAGGTAACCAAACTCCTCAGAAAAAGCATAATTCACTCTTTCCTCAATCACATCATCCACTCGGTTTGCCGTCTCCCAGGCTTCCCTTAGTTTAAATCCACCCAAAATAATCTGAATCCTTAAATGGTCCTCTTCCATACATATCAGTGCCATAATAACATACATCATGTAATACGCCACTTTAGCAGGTCCTCTCCGTAAATCTGTATATCTGAAAACACCATTTCTGGTTGTTTCTTTTTTCATAGTTAAATTTCTCCCTTAGTCGCTCAATTTTTTGTTAAGAACATGGTAAAATCCTGTGAGTACAAGCAAAATCAACGCTGTAATTACGCCCATTGCCAAGGATTTTTCTATCTGGAAATCTCTGAAAGCATAGTAATAGCTTTGCAGACATAAAGTCATTGACTCGTTCATAGGTCCACCACCTGTCATTTTTAATGGCTGAACCATAATCTGGAACACAGCAATAATCTGCTGCACAAACATCAATAGAACCATACCTCTTATCTGAGGCAGGGTAACATGCCATATTCTGCGGCATATACCTGCTCCGTCTATTAAAGCGGCTTCGTACAGCTCGCCATTTACCGACTGCAAGCTTGCGAAAAACATCAGTGCGGTGCTTCCCATTCCCTGCCATGTAGAAGACAAAATAATCAAGGGAATAGTCAGCTTTGAATCCTCAAACCAACTTAGCATCGGCAGGCCCATCTTAGTCAAAATCGCATTTGCAACACCATTCTGACCAGGTCTGAATACTGTCGTCCATATAAGTGATATGGCAACAATAGAAACTAAAGATGGCAAATATGTAATAAATCTGAACACCTTTTTTCCATGAATAAGCTCATTAATCATAAAAGCTATGGCAATTGGCGGAATAAAACCAATAATAAGTGACCAGAACAAATATTCAAAAGTATTTACCAAGCATTTTACAAACAAATAATCTCCAAGAACAGCCTTATAATTTTCAAATCCTACAAATCCGGTTGCTTCATATCCTGTCAAATCACAAAAAGACAAAATAATTCCTCTTATCATAGGCTGCCAGCTACAAATCAAAATACACAAAATTGCGGGTAGTCCCAAAAGCCAAGGTGAATAGTCTTTGGCTACCTTTAAGAATAAATTAGATTTTTTTTTCGTAACTTGTGTTTTCATTTCATTCTCCACTCTCTAAAATCGTATTACAAAACAAGAAATTGGGGGAGAGACTGCTTTTATATATCAATACAGTCCCTCCCAACTTAAAGAAGGTTAAGGTTTTTGGTATCAGTTAACTTTATCCAGGAAATTGAACTGGAAATCCTTTACACTTTCATCAAGCATTGCCTGAATATCAATATCTTCATTTAGCAATACCTTTTGTAGTAAGGAGTCAATAACTCTGTAAAGGTCTTGACAGCAATATGGTTCCTCAGGAACAAGTGTTGTGTTTTCAAGATCAGGATATTGAGCAAACTTTTTCTGATCTATGTTTATGTAATCCTTTCTTGCTTCCTCGATTGTGTCAAGGTAGCCTTGGTCATTCCATACATAAGCATTTGAAGCACCTACAACATAGTTGTTTTCGCTGTCAGCTGCAAAATCAGCCTTTAGAGTTGCAAGCTTTTCTTCGCCCATCTTTGGTGTAAATCCGCAGATTTCAAGCCAATCGAAGCATGCATCAAGCTCGTCCTGATTTGCTGTTTGAGAGAACATATAAAGTGTTCCGCCCATAAGTGCCTTTCTTGTTCCGTCTTCGCCCTTAGGTAAAGCACACATTGAGAACGCATCAAGAGGAAGAGCATTTTGCTTTAAGATGTTGGCAAAATTGTTTCTTTCGTTAGATGGTGCATAAATACCCATAGCTACCTGACCACCGGCAAACTGCTTAAAGAATGCAGGCACATTAACAAGTGCATTATCACCAATTACGTTGTATTTCCACTTCAGGTCGTGTACATACTGGAATGCCTTAACCATTTCTGGTGAGTTGTAAACAGCTGTCCACTTACCGTCAATACATTCCTCAAACTTAGCTCCGAACGCCCATGCAATGTTCATAAAGTGCCATCCGCCGTTACCGTCCATTGTCGGCATAAAGAATCCCTGTACACCTGTTTTATCTTGAATTATCTTTGCCTTTTCAGCAAGATCTTCCCAACTTGTTGGGAATAGCGGAACGCCGTTTTCATCAACAAGTCCTGCCTGCTCAAAAAGCTGAGCATTACACAAAAGTCCCATTACATATACGTTACATGGAAGACCGTAGTACTTACCGTCTCTTGTAAGGTCTAATGAAACGTCATGTTCTTGAGGCATTTACAAGAGGTATGGGAACATGGTTCTTTGACCATCGTCTGGTAATTGACTTGGGACAGGAAACCACAATCTACATAAAAAAAGGCTGGTGGGATCACCCTCAGCTCTTAAAAGAAATCAAAAAAATAAAAAGAATCGCAGACCATACCGCAAAAGCATCATACAAGCCACAGGCAGAGGTGCTTTGCGTATTTGATACACTCTCCCGTTATTACAGTAATGCTGCTGATGCCTTTGAATTTGATAATTTTACCTTTGTTTTCAATACTCTTGGCAAAAGTGGTGCAATTTACGACAGCGTAACTTTTGATGATCTCAAGCTTGCAGATTTGGGGCAATACAAGTGCGTAATATTTGTTCAAACTCCATATCTGACTAAAGAACGCAGGGAAATGATTAAGAATACACTTGCCTGCAACAGCCGACACCTAATATGGATTAACACATCAGGTTACCTTGACGATACAGACTACGGTGCAGAACATATTTCAGATATATGTGGCATTCAGGTCAAAGATATAGCTGCACCTACAGCTATGGATATTAAGCTTGGAAAACTAGAAAGCAGCGTCGAGCCATATCATCCATACAGTCTACACTTTACACCAGTTGATGCTGATGCTCAAGTAATCGGTCACTTTACGGGAACAACTATTCCTGCAGCAGCTAAGAAGACATTTGAAAATCACACCTCATGGTTCTTCTCCGTATTCCCTGCTGACTGCGATATTATGCGTGAAATTTTCAAAGAAGCAGGCGTTCATATCTATTCCGAAAATGGAGAAGCACTATTGGTCGGCAACGGAATAGCCGTCCTTTGTACCGATTGTGATCGTGAAGTTCAACTGCACTTCCCTAACGGTATAGAAGTAACCGAATCCCTTCCTGCAATGACTACTGCAGTATATGATGAATTAACAGGAAAACGTCTTGATTTAGATGAATAAACATTCAAATGCGATCCTCAACTAACACCAAACAATGAGCTGTAGCAAAATGATTTTTGCTACAGCTCCACTATTATTTTGTGTGGAAGAACAATAGTGCAAAATGGACAAAACGAACAAAGGTAAGGCTATGCCTTACTTTTGGTTACCCGAAGACGTACGAATGTACGTCGAGAGGTGAGTTTTGTTCATAGCACAAAGCGTTAATTGAGATTAAATTCGTTGTATAATGAAATTTTGCATTCAGTTTTCTGTTATTCAAGAAGTTTTTTTTATTAAAATGGCTTGAATAAAGGGGTTTCATGCTTTGTGCGGTCTGTGCATTTTGCTACACCCTCTTGTTTATTTAATCAGTTATATCGTCTAACTACACTGCATAATGAAAAACTCCTCCATTTGGGATAATGATACAGTCATAAATCGTTCATTTTTAATAGTAACAAGCATAAGTTGTGATGTCCTCTATGCTATTGAAAGTTCAAATTATCACTAATTCCCTAACAACTGGATAATAGATGAGAGTACAAAAAAACGACAATCTTCAATGAAAATTGTCGTTTCTTTATGGCAAAGCAGAGCAATATAGATACAGTATGTGCCGAAGGCACTCTCGTAAAAAGGTGGTCGCGACAGCGAGCCGTCGTGAGTGCGAATGCATTCGAACAGGTTCGCCGAGCGTGCCTTTTTACGAAAAAGGAAGAGCAGCGAAATGAGCGAACTCTGATTTTTGTATAAATAATAAAAATCCACCCGCATAGCGGGTGGTATTTCATTTTCGGGCATAGCCCTACACTCTACCGGCTACGCACAAGTGCGTTTTTTATTGGCCTGCCAGCCACGCATTTGTTACTTGCTACCCATAAA
>SVKH01000002.1 GCA_015068545.1 Oscillospiraceae bacterium | reverse complement strand
AGTAGATTTATTTTTAATTATGTAATTTGCAACTTCTATGGTACGCTCTTCAATGTAATCTTTCATACTTCACCCCAAAATATATCATATTAGTAAATGATATGACCTGAATTAGGAATTTATGTTTAAAATGTAGATTGAGAATGGATATACTGAACAAATAACCTTAATATAGGTAGCACAAAAAATGTAAAAACTTGTATTTTAAATAGTTTTATGGTATAATTTTCTAAAATATATAAATGTCATTTTAGTCAGGGTTTGGAGGGAGAACTTTGAAAAAAAGTATTAGGTCTTTAGTTTTTATTCTTGTATGTGTTTCGTTATTTAGCACTAGTGTTTTCGCAAGTTCCAATACATATACCATTTCTGAATTGGGGCTGAAAATAACAATTCCCTCTGAATATAAAGTAATCACGAAAGATACTCCAGCTAACGCTTCTATATTTAGCGATTTAGGGTCAACCAAGGCTGACTTAATCAAGCAGTTTGAAGAAACCAAAGTTTACTTAAATGCAATACCTGATACATTGGATGAAGAAGTTGTTATTACGATGGACACTAATATAATTGATAATTTTAGTGCTATGAGTGATACCTCGTTAAAAATGTTTGCTTCATCTTGGGTTAATGAATATGAAAAAATGGGAATTGGTGTCAAAAAATATGACATCTATCAGCACTCACAAGCAAAGTTCGTTCGGGTGTATTTTGAAGATACTGCAAATTCTGTAAATGGCTTACAATATTATACAATTTATAACGGCAAAGCAATGAATTTCACTATGAGGTCTTATTCTGGTGAAATTACAGCAAAACAAGAAAAAACAATAAAAACCATTGTAGATAGTATTAAGTACGATACTCCACCTGTAGAAATTCCTGCTGGTGATGAAACAGAAGCCTTTGTTTATACAGATGTTGATACAAACACAAAATTTACAGTACCAGCAAACTGGTTTGAAAAAGAACTCTTTAAAGAGCGTGAATTTATTGATGTAAAATTTGTATCTTCAAAAGAAGAAGGTATGAGTATTATGTACGGCAGTACAGATTTGTGGGGAATGCTCACGCCAGAAGAAAGAATAGGAAGTTCACGGTCAGATTTAGATAATTCTGCTTTTGAAATTTCAGATATAGCGACATTATATGGTCTTGATGAGAACTTAATAACAAAACAGATATACAACGGAAAAGAACATTTTCAAGCAACCATTAAACAAAATACTGAATTGTATGGTGTAACATTTACTCCAGAAATAACTATGGTTATTCGTATTGAAAATGGTTGGGGGTATAGTTTTCAATTTGGTGGTACAACAGATAATGAATATTTTGAAGATTTTGAGAATTTGCTAAATTCTGTTGAATACCCATATTACCAAAAGGAAATATCATCAACACGATTAAAAATAGCACTGACCTTCTCCATAATTCTTATAGTGGCTGGAATTTTATTTTATATATTTATAGAAAGAAGAATACATAAAAGCGAAGAGAAAGTTATTACAACTGGAAGTTGCAATAGCACCTGTCCATATTGTAATGCACCAGTATTAGACAATGGGTGTTTTTGTCATAAATGCGGAAAAAATCTATCCACAACAGTAGATAGTGAAAATAATTTATAATATTAAGGAGGACTAAAAAATGAAGTATTATTTTAGGGCGTTTAAGAATTATGCTAAATGTGATGGTAGAGCAACCAGAAAGGAATATTGGTGGTTTATACTATTTCACTATATTGTAGTTTTTGCTTTGTCATTTTTGGATGGTGTTCTTGGCTTTTATTCAACCGATATTCCACTTGACTACGGCTATATGACACTTATTTATATGTTTGCTTCAGCTTGTCCCTCAATTTGTCTTCAAGTTCGTAGATTGCACGATGTTGGGAAAAGCGGTAGTTGGTGGTGGGCGAAAAATGTACCTATTTTATCGTGGTATGTGCTTTACTTAAATTGTAAAGCCAGCGAGCCAGCAATCAATACTTATGGAGCACCAGCAAACTATGTACCAACTGCTGTTTATAACGAAGATGAAGAATCTGATAATTCAAACAAAATCAGATTTTGTCGTAAATGTGGCTACGAATTAGTAAACGGAAGTGATTTTTGTAGTCAATGCGGTACAGGAATTGTTGAAAATGTGGAGATGAAGCAAAATGAAGTGTTATAATTGCGGACACCTTTTACCAGAAGATAGTGAATTTTGTCAATATTGCGGTAAAAAAATAGAAACAGAAATATCAATTCAAGAAAATGCAGTTGAAGAAATTATTGTTGCTGATGAAACAACTGAAACTGCAGGAATTGATTTACCTGATTTAGAAAATACAACACCAGAAGAGGCGTTGGATGCAATTATTAAAATTCAAGCAGAAGAAACTGTTAAGAATTTGAAAGAAAACAGCAAAAATCAACCAAACAACGAGGAAGATGTTGATTTTGGCCTTGTTCCAGAGAAACCCATATACACTTTGGCTCTTATGTCTGTTGATGGGGAAAGAGAATACTTAAACCAGCTCTATACTGAAAACGGTGTTAAAATTAAGTGGAATAGACGAGGCTCTACAAGTGTAAATGGAATTAACGGAATAATAGATGTATATGATACATATCTTCCATCTGGTGAACCATACAAGACAATCTTTATAAATATGTATGGTGCAAAAAAATCGGAAAAAGCACCAGTTGGTTTCACACTCAACAATGTAGAAGCGAAAAGAAAAAAGAAGAAACCTAAAAAGGAAAGAAAGGTAAAAACTAAATTTTGCAGTCGTTGTGGCTCTGTAGTTGATAGAGAAACCAAAATTTGCTCTGGCTGTGGTAAAAAGTATTTTAAGGGTATAAAGTTTACAAAGTTTTCTATTACAGTAATTATTTTATCTGTTGTTTTATTGACATCTGTAATCATAAATTTTGCTCAATATTCAGAAATTGATTATCTTAATGGTAGAGTTAACTACTGGTCAAATGAAACTGAAAAATTAAAAGATGAAGTTTCTGATTTAGAATGGGAGAAAATGAAACAGGGCTGGTCTTTAGATTTTTATGAAGAACATGTTGTTATTGTCCCAGATGACGGAACTAGAAAGTACCACAAATACGGATGTGATGATTTAGATACTTCATCTTTCTGGGCGTTCAACACAGAAGCTGCAATTCAAAAAGGTTATCGTGCGTGTTCAAAATGTAAATGATTTTTATAAGCACACAAAGCCCTAGCGGTCGCTGTGGCTTTAACATTTGAAAAAATGATAAAATAACAAGACAATAATGGATTTTTTAACAATGCATCGTGAAGTACCAATTCAACCAACACAAATATGTAATACTGTATGTACGGTAGATTTCGAAATGCAAAAAGCCTTTGCAGCTTCTCGCACGGTACACTTGTGTTTGATGATGTAGCTTGCCAACTCAATGGTGCGCTCCTTGATATAACACTTCACGCGCATTGCCTCCTAAATGATAGAATCATTAGCAGTATATGCAAGGAGTTTTTCATGTATGACAAGAGGTATGCATATCTTTCCATAACCGGATTGGGAGAGCATACCTCTTTGTAAAAATTCAAAATAGTAACGTTTGCGATTTTATTTACTGGTACATTTGGGAAATGTCTGAAAGCAGTTTTGCCATATCCGCCCTGACGTTTTCGGGCGAGATGATTTTTACGCGGTTTCCGAAGCTAATAACCCAAGATAAAAATTGGGTGCTTGCGGCAACATTCACACGACACACAAAATGCTCATCATCCTTTCGGATAATGGGTATATCTGTTCCGAATCGGTCATAAACCACACCTACCAGCTTGTTGTCAAATTGTATTTCCACAGATGTTTCTTCTCCTCCAAACATCTGAAATGTGGTTTTGGCGTATTCTGATAAATCAAAAGACTTTTGTGGTAGGATTCTGTCGCTTTCTGTGAGTTCAATCATTTCCATTTTGTCAACACGGTAGTGAGTGTAGCTGTCGTATTTGGCTTTGTATGTGATAAGGTAGTAGTTTTCATCGTCCCATGTAAGGGAAACAGGTGACTCTGTGTATAGTCCGCCATCTTTTCGGTATACCTTTTTCTTGTTAACATCAAGGTTGAAATACTTAAAGGTTATCTGCTTGTTTGCGGCTATTGCATCATGAATTTTGTCAACATTGTAGTAAATCTGCTCGTTAAGTGTTTTTACACGGTTGGTTATAAAAACTTGTCTTTGGAGCTTTTTCGCATTCTCGTGACTTGTCAGCTTTTCAATCTTTGATATAAGTTCCATGCTCTTTTTGCGGGTAATAAACTTCGATGCCTGCACGCTGTCTACCAAAAGCTTTAGTTCGGGTAGTTCAAAATCTCTGCTTGCTATATAATAGTTAGTAGTTCTAGTCTTGTTTGAGCAGATATCAAGACCGAATAGCTGAAGGTATTCAAGGTCATCATATATGCTTTTTCTCTCAGCGGAAATGCCGAGCTTTGAAAGCTCGGCTATCATTTCGGGAACAGTTATAGTGTGATCCTCGTCTGTTTTTTCCATAAGTATCTTTGCCAGATACATCATTTTTAATTTTTGATGAGACTGTTTCATAAGATACCTCACTAAAAGCTGCCGTATACTATAACATCCTCTTTTGGACGGAACTTTGAGTGCATATCAAGAGGAGCTGCGTCGGGCGCAGGATGTCCCATTACCAAGAGCGCAACCGGGACTATGTTTTCCGGAATGTTGTATGTCTTTGCCATAGCAGCCGGATCAAAGTGCATTACCCAGCAGCATCCCACGCCAATATTGTGAGCCGCCAGCATCATATGTGTGGTAACAATGGCTGCGTCCACCGGTGCGGACAATGCTCCGTCATAAGCTCGTACCCAGCTTTCGTCACGGTTATAGCAAATCAGCATGGCCGTAGGAGCGTCAAAATGGCATTTTGTGCAAGATTTAAGCTTATCTATGTCTTCGTCTGTATTCAGAACTAAAATTCGTTGTGGTTGATAATTACAGCCTGTGGGCGCCTTGTGTCCTGCGTTGAGAATGCTATCAATCACATCATCTGAAAGATGCTCTTTTGTGAATTTTCTCACCGAAAATCTATCGGATATAAGTTTGTTAAATTCCATAGTTACCTCCTATTAAAGCTTTTGTATTCAATGAATTTATTATAAAGTTGGTGAACGATTTAGATGCCCTTTAGTTTTAATGAATTAACAACATCCGTTGTCGTGAATTGGCTAAAGCCGTGAATTGTTGCTAACACAACATGAATTGAATTTCCTTAATGTACGAAGTGCAATTCATGAGCCACAGGCTCAATTCATGAAATCTTTGATTTCAATTTATACCGAAGACAATTCGTTGCGTTTGCTTTGCAAACTTATTATACCATAATAAAGACGTATTTACAATAAAAAATACAAAAGGGATAATTTCAGTAAAATCTGCAAATACTTTACAAGAAAGAGAATGAATGCTTGGGAGAGTGAAAAATGGACATTAAAAGAGAATTGGAGCAGGGACTGGAAAAAAGCATTAGAGATAGTAGAGATTATGAGGTTTATGTGTCCCTTGTTGAGCTTGTAAACAGACTTTGCGCAGGAAAAGAGCAACCGTCAAAGGGGAAGAAGCTGTACTACATTTCCGCAGAATTTCTTATGGGAAAAATGCTATCCAATAATCTGCTGAATCTGGGGATTTATGATGAGGTAAAGAAGGCCCTTGAAGAAAACGGGAAATCTCTTGAGGATATAGCCGAAGCCGAAGCGGAGCCGTCCTTAGGAAATGGAGGACTTGGCAGGCTTGCCGCCTGCTTTGTGGATTCTATGGCAACACTGGGGTTAAATGCCGATGGTGTGGGACTTTTATATCATTTTGGCTTGTTTCGGCAGGTCTTTAAGGATAATTCTCAAACAGAATTGCCGGATAGATGGGGAGATAATCACAAAATCCTGATTCCTACAAAAAGAGAATACACAGTATCTCTGGGCGGCAAAGACTTAAAGGCAAAAATGTATGATATTTTTGTCACAGGCTACAAAAACGGTAGCCGAAGACTGCACTTATTTGATCTGGAGGGTGTGGATGAAGGAGTGGTAAAGCAGGGAATTGCTTTTGACAAAAAGAAAACAGATAAAAATCTGACCTTGTTTCTCTACCCTGATGACAGCGATGAAGATGGAAAGCTACTTAGGATATCTCAGCAGTATTTTCTGGTAAGTGCCGGCGCACAGATGATACTGGAAGATTGCGAGGAAAAGGGAGGAAAACCGGAGGAACTTCACAAGCACGCAGTAGTGCAGATAAACGACACGCATCCTGCGATGGTTATACCCGAGCTAATAAGGTTATTGATTAAAAAAGGCGTGGGAATGGACGATGCCATAAGGACGGTCAGCCTGACCTGTGCCTACACAAACCACACAATACTTGCCGAAGCTTTGGAAAAATGGGATTACGGACTTTTAAAAAAGGCGGTTCCGCAGTTGATGCCTATTATTGACGAATTGGACAAGCGCATAAAGAAAAAATACAGAGATAAATCGGTGCATATAAAGGACGAGAATAATAGAGTGCATATGGCGAATATGGCTATCCACTACGGTTTTAGTATAAACGGAGTGGCGCATTTGCACACCGAGATTTTAAAAAATGCGGAGCTTAACCATTTTTACAAAATATATCCGGAAAAATTTAATAATAAAACTAACGGAATTACTTTTCGCAGATGGCTTTTGTGCGCAAATCCTCAGCTTTCGGAGTATATAGAAAAGCTGATTGGAGCAGGGTTCAAATCGGATTTTGCCCAGCTTTCCAAGCTTATGAAATATGCGGATGACGAAGAAGTTCTTGCAAATATTATAAATATTAAGAAGAATAATAAAAAGAAACTTGCCGGTTATCTAGAAAAAAACTGTGATATTACGGTACCGCTTGATTCGGTGTTTGATATACAGATAAAACGTCTACACGAGTACAAGCGACAGCATCTAAACGCACTGTATCTAATCAATAAATACATGGAAATCAAATCGGGAAGATACCCCAAAACTCCTATAACGGCTATTTTTGGTGCAAAGGCAGCGGCGGGATATGTTATGGCAAAGGATATTATTCACCTACTGCTGTGTTTGTCGCAGTTAGCAAGGGAGGATGGCAAAGTATCTAAATACCTAAATATTGTCATGGTAGAAAACTATAATGTTACAAAGGCAGAGCTTCTCATTCCTGCCTGTGATATATCGGAGCAGATTTCCCTTGCATCCAAGGAAGCGAGTGGCACCGGTAATATGAAGTTTATGGCAAACGGTGCGGTTACTTTGGGGACGATGGACGGCGCAAATGTGGAGATACACTCTTTGGTAGGAGATGAAAACATCTATATTTTTGGCGCAAAAAGCAAAGAAGTTATGGCGCGTTACAAAGCCGGAAGTTACGATCCTAAGGACTATTATGATAAGAATGAAAAGCTTAAAGCGTGCGTGGACTTTATATCAGGCGAGGCTTTGAGTAAATTAGGCGACAGCAAAAAACTTGCAAGGCTAAGGAACGAACTTTTAACTAAGGACTATTTTATGGCACTACCGGATTTTGAGGATTATGTGGAAGTTAAGGACAAAGCGCTTGATGACTACGAAGACAGGATGTTATGGGCGAAAAAGATGCTTATGAATATTGCAAAGTCCGGTTATTTTTCTTCGGACAGAACTGTGGAGGAGTACAATTCTGATATATGGCATTTGGGGTAAAATGGCGTATAGTATGCCTTGATGACTGGGATAAAGCTTGTCAGAAATCGGGCAGTTTAAGAAAGGAGCAAGACTATGAAGGAATGTAAAATATCATCACCGGTATCGGGTAAGGTATTACCTATAACCTCGGTGCCGGACGGTGTGTTTTCGGAAAAGATACTAGGTGACGGTGTAGCGATTATGCCCACAGACGGCAGGATTTACAGTCCGGTTGACGGAGTGGTGGATAATGTAGCAGAAACATTGCACGCCTACGGAATCAAGTCTGACGACGGAGTGGACGTATTGGTACATTTTGGACTTGATACGGTGAATTTAAAAGGAAAAGGTTTTAAAAGCTATGTAAAAAGAGGGGACAGAGTAAAAGCCGGCGATCTTATAGCAGAAGCAGACATAGATTTTTTAACGAAAAACAATATCAATCTAATTACACCTGTGGTAATTTGCGGCGATACGGGATACAATATTTTCCCAAAAGAGAAAGACGAAATAATTTCTGCCAAGGAATGTCTCATGGAGTTAAAGCGTGATGAAAAAAGCGAGCAAAATGTTTCGGATAAAAGCGAGAAAAAGAGAGGTAAACAGCTTGTAAACTTTGATGCTCTCCAAAAGCTGGGCAAGGTTCTTATGGTGGTAATTGCGGTAATGCCTGCGGCAGGTTTTGCAATCAGTATAGGAAAGCTTATTTCTATGTTTGGCGGTGACATTGCTGCCCTTGCAAAGGTGGGAGCCATAGCGGAAAATATAGGCTGGACTATTATTTCCAACCTCCATATACTCTTTGCCGTAGCCATAGGCGGATCCTGGGCGAAGGAGAGGGCTGGCGGAGCCTTTGCGGCGGTTATTGCATTTGCGCTAATAAACTCCATCACCGGTCAGATTTTTGGGGTTACTGCAGATATGCTAACCGAACCGAATGCTGTGACGAAAACTCTATTTGGTCAGGAAATAGCCGTAAATGGGTATTTTACCTCTGTTTTGGGAGCGCCTGCCCTTAATATGGGTGTTTTTGTAGGAATAATTGCCGGATTTGTGGGAGGAATAGTTTATAATAAGTACTACAATTTCCGAAAGCTCCCCGATGCGCTATCATTTTTTAACGGCAAAAGGTTTGTTCCGATTGTGGTAATTTTGTGGTCGGTAGTGGTATCCTTGATTTTGTCGGTAGTGTGGCCGTTTGTGCAAATGGCAATTAACTCCTTTGGTATATGGATAGCAAACTCCCAGTCAAAGTCGCCTATTTTGGCTCCGTTTATCTATGGTACACTGGAAAGACTTCTTCTGCCATTCGGACTGCATCATATGCTCACAATCCCTATGAACTACACCTCCTTTGGCGGAGAATACATTGTGCAAACCGGAGTAAATGCAGGTACAACGGTATTCGGACAGGATCCATTGTGGCTTGCTTGGATAACCGACCTTATTAACTTCAAAGAGGCAGGTGACATGGTTTCCTATAACCGTTTGATACAAACTGTTGTGCCGGCAAGATTCAAGGTAGGGCAGATGATTGGCTCTACCGGACTTCTTTTGGGAGTGGCGCTTGCTATGTATCACTGTGTGGATAAGGACAGAAAGCAGCGCTACAAATCCATGTTTATATCAACAGTGCTTACCGTATTTTTGACAGGTGTAACTGAGCCTATTGAATTTATGTTTATGTTTTGCGCAATTCCTCTTTATGTGGTATACTCTGTATTGCAGGGATTGGCTTTTGCCTCAGCAGGAGTTCTTTCTCAAAGGCTTCATTCCTTCGGAAGTATTGAGCTTGCCACAAGGCTTCCTATGGCTATAAAGGCGGGTATCGGCTGGGATATTATAAACTTCCTTATTATGGTTGTTTTGTTCTTTGTAATTGGATACTTTGTTTCTCGATTTATGATACAGAGATTTCGCTATGCCACCCCGGGCAGACTCGGCAACTACCAGAATGATAGTGAAGGACAGGAAAAGGAAGGTGTGGTAGGTGACGGTCAAACCGAAAGAATAATTGCCCTTTTGGGAGGCAGAGAAAATATATCTCTTGTGGATGCCTGTATGACAAGATTGCGTGTTACGGTAAAAAATCCCGAGCTTGTGGCAAATGCCGAAGCGTGGAAAAAGGAAGGAGCGATGAGCTTGATGGTAAAAGGGACAGGTGTGCAGGCAGTGTATGGCCCAAAAGCAGATATAATTAAAAGCGACATCAATGATGCACTATGAGATTACTGACGTTAAATACCCATAGTCTTGTTGACGGAAATGAGGAATATAGCTTGGGTCAGATTTCAGAGGCAATTTTAAAATATGACTATGACGTAATAGCCTTGCAGGAGGTAAATCAGCCGACGAATAATGATGTAATTAGGGAAAATGCTCCCATATGCACCAATTATCCTGTAAAAAATGGGAACTTTCTGCTAAAAATTCTGAAAAAAGTAAACATTTCCTCCCGAAAGTATACGGGAGTGTGGTGCGGATTTAAGGAGAGCTATGACCTATTTGAGGAAGGTGTGGGTATTATTACAAGGCTTCCTATTAAGGAGGTACGGACTGTGATGCTCTCATCAGGTCAGGAAAAGGAGAAGTGGAAAAAACGGTATGCTCTGGGCGTAAAAACAGATAGAGGAGAGTTTTACAGCGTGCATTTTGGATGGTGGGAGGATGCGGAAGAGTCTTTTTCCCATCAGTGGAGCAAGCTTTTGGAGTCAGGAATAGGAGATAAGGCATGGTTAATGGGAGATTTCAACGGGGATTTTTGCGGAGAAAGCTATAACCTTGTGATTTCGTCGGGATTTTATGACACCTTTCAGTTGGCGAAAGAAAGGGATGAAGGTTACACTGTAACAAAAAAGATTGACGGATGGAATGGTGGAGAACGGAAAAGAATAGACTATATTTTCTGTAATTTTAAAGCCGATGTCACGGAGTCAAAAACTATTTTTAACGGAAGTCATTTTGGTGTTGTATCAGACCATTTGGGAGTCATGATAGAAACGGAGGGAGAAAATGAATAGATTTTCAGGGATTCTGCTGCCGGTGTTTAGCTTGCCGTCGAAATATGGCATAGGTGCATTCTCCAAGGAGGCATATGCTTTCGTGGACTGGCTGGAGGATGCCGGCCAAAGCTTGTGGCAGGTTCTTCCTCATGGCCCCACAGGCTATGGTGATTCACCGTATCAGTCCTTTTCCGCCTTTGCCGGCAATCCGTATTTTATCGACCTTGACACCTTGGCGGAGGAAGGTCTTTTGACGCGTGCTGAATGTGAATGTGAGATTGCGGAAGATTCCGGAGTGAATTATGAGCGACTTTACAAAAACCGTTTTTGCACTTTAAAAAAAGCGCATGAAAGGTGGAACGGAAAGCAGGATAAAGACTTCTTGCGGTTTAAGGAGGAAAATGACTTCTGGCTTGATGATTATGCCCTATTTATGGCGTGTAAAGGGCTTTTTGGCGGAAAAGAGTTTACCAAGTGGGAAAAGGATATAAGAAACCGCACGCAGGACGGACTTGGGCATTACAGGGAGCAACTTTCCTGCGAGGTGGCTTTTTGGGAATTTGTTCAATATAAGTTTTTCTCTCAATGGGAAAGATTGAAAAGCTACGCAAACGAAAAGGGAATAAAGCTTGTGGGAGATATCCCGATTTACACAGCTCCCGATAGCTGCGATGTTTGGGCAAACCGCAGTTTGTTTAACGTGGACGAGGATGGCGTGCCGGTAACCGTTGCAGGTTGTCCTCCGGACGGATTCTCACAGGAAGGGCAGTTATGGGGAAATCCTGTGTATCGTTGGCAGGAGCATAAAAACACCGGATATAACTGGTGGGTAAGGAGATTGTCCTTTTGCTTTTGCATGTACGATTTGCTTCGGATAGACCATTTCAGGGGCTTTGACGAGTATTACGAAATACCCTATGGCGAGAAAACAGCAAAGCGTGGCAAGTGGAGAGCCGGACCGGGTAAGGGGCTTTTTGATGTCTTTGAAAAAGCCTGCGGAAAGCATGAGATAATAGCGGAAGATCTTGGGTTTATCACCGATTCGGTAAGGAAACTGGTGTCAGATTGCGGATTCCACAGCACAAAAGTATTGCAGTTTGCCTTCGACTCTCGGGATGGTGGAGGTAGTGTATACCTTCCGCATAACTTCCCACAAAAATGTGTGGCATACACTGGCACACATGATAATTCCACCATAATAGGCTGGTTGTCGTTGCTTCCTGATAATGAAAAGGAGCTTGTCAGGGAGTACTTGTGCGACAAATGTACACCTCAGGAGCAACTGAACCTGCCGCTTATCAGCCTAATTATGAGGAGTAATGCAGAATTTTGCATAATCCCTTTTCAGGATTGGCTGGGGCTGGACGATGGCGCCAGAATAAACACTCCATCCACATCAGGAGAAAATTGGGTATGGCGAGCTAAAAAGAACCAGTTTTCGGAAAGCCTTTCTAAAATGATAAATAATATAACCGAAAGATACGGCAGAAAATGAAGCTGTCGTATTTTTTGTGCAAATTGTCTGAATATGTTAAGGAAAATTGGTAATAATGCCTCTGTGAAATTAAAAAGTGAATAAAACTGGGTATTGTGATTGCTGTAATGCTGTTGTAACATTATATAGTAGTATAGGTGCAATGTACCTTATTATACTAAAAGATTAAATTTTCATGGGATAAATATCATTTTTTTCATTCTTAAAATACGGGGTATTTTGCTGTTAACCTTGCGGTTTTAAGGCTGGACAAAGGATATGTATTCTTAGGAAAATTAAAAAAAGAAAAGAAAGGGAGAAAGAGAATGAAAAAGAAAATCATTTCATTCCTTATGGCTATGATGGTGGCAGCATCTATTATGCCTGTAGCTGTTTTGGCCGAAGGAGAAACATCACCGGAAATTATGCATTTCCATTTGTGGTGGACTGACGAAAGAAACGCATCAGACGGGTTCTATTATACGAGCGGCCCGGCAGGAGGCACGGGTGTCCAGGGTAACTATCTGGATGTAGAGCTTAATGACGCTACTTCGGGTGCAGCCGGCGGATTAATTCAGACAAGAGCAGCAAATGGAAACGACTGGTCACCGGTTGACTGGGCATATCAGGGTGCAACATTCAATTATATGGGTCGAGCTCACCAGACTGACGAATTCTGGGGAGACCTTTACGATGCATCAGATATCGTAGATACAGCGTATATCGTTGCAAAGATTAACCCTGACGATATCTCAGGTATCGATACAGCTTACCTTGCAGTATCTTCAGCTAACAGCGAATGGGGTATTGAAGAATGGGTAATTAGCAAATTGGATGACATTACTCCTGAAAATTATCCTGACCTTACAAAAGGTGTTAAGCTTTACAATCAGACTGTAGCAGGTGCTAAGCTTACAGACTATTATGATGTAGCAGCAGGCGGAGACCAGACAATTGCCGTTCCGCTTTCAAAGTTTGTAAATAACCCTGACTTCCTTGACAGTTACAGGAAGGCAACTGTTGGCGATGGAATTTATCCACAATATTTAAATGGCTTTGGCTTTGCAAGAACAGATAGCGGCTCAGGCAAGGTATTTGATGTTAGATGTACATATCTTGGACTTGTAAATATCTCTACACCTGCAGCACCAACAGCAGTTCTTAATGAGGACGGCACTGTAGATGTTTCATGGAGTGCGACAGCAAACTCTGATGTAACATACAAGGTAGAAAGAGTAAAGGGAACTAAGGCAACAACTGTATATGAAGGCTCAGCTACTTCGTTCACAGACACGCTTCCTGCAAGTGGTGCATACTCATACACAGTACAGCTTGTTTTCACAACACCTGACGAATATAAGAAGAACAACCCGGCAAGCTCAAAAGCAGGCGATGTTGTAGCCGAGCTTGCAAAGTCTGCAGCATCAAACGAAATTATCGTGGGTGATGCTGACGCATCAAAGCTTCTTGTAGAAGACTTTACAGTTATCGGAGTAAGCGGCAGTGACACTACTCAAAAGGCAAGACCATGGCCGTTCTTCATCGGTGACCTTCGTGTTGGATCATCAAATGGCGGAGAATTACAGAAATACAGATTTAATAGCACTGGCTACTACGACAGATACTCATCTGAATACCACAGATGGTGGCTAAATGACTCGGGCTACGAGTATGAAGGTTTTACAACTGAACAAAACAGAGGCCGTGCTATCACATACCGTCCTTTGACAGCAGAAGAAGGATATATGGCTGAAAGAACAAGCGGTTCAAATGTCTATAAGGCTAACGCATACGTTGAACATTATGTAGCGTATGACGATGCTCCAAAAAACTGGGGCTTCAACGGCTTCAGATACTTTAACAAGGTTGTTGCTGATAACAATCAACGCGACCTTACATCTTATGTAGATAACGGATACATTCTTTATACAATTAACCTTCCACAAGGTATGAATGCAGATGGCTTGTATCTTGCAATTTCTGAAACAACAGGAACATGGAATGACAACGGTACCGATTCTCCGTGGGGACAGGTTGCAGTAGGTGTTCCTCTTGAGGACTACTACGATGTAAACACTCGCGGCTGGCAGACAGTTATGGTTCCTATGTCAGCATACGACTTTAAGGATGAAAATGTATTTGTAGGCGCATATGCAGGTAGCGATGGTGTATGGTTCAAGCAATATAAAGACTACAGAAAGTATCAGGATACTCACTGGGATGCGTTCACAGGTATCGGTGTTGTAAGACAAGACGTTGACGATACAGTTTGCGAAGAGTTCTATATTGATGTTAAGAATCTTGCAATTGTAAATGATTTGACTACAGCTCCTGAACTTGTTGCAGAAGCAGACGAAAACGGAAATGTATCTCTTTCATGGACCGAATCAGGCTACACAGATACAACATACACAATCACAAAGTCAAATGGTACAACAACAGAAACAATTGATGTAACAGGCACAGAATATGTTGATGAAGGCGTTGCAAGCGGCGAATATACATACACAGTTACATCAAAGGTTGGTAAGTACAATGTAGGCAAGACAAGTGAAGCTGCTACAGTTACTGTAGAAGGCGTAGTTGAGCCTGAACCAGAGCCAGACCCAGAACTAAAGATCACTATTACAGATGTAAACATGGGCAATTATGAAGGTAAGGCTTGGGACGTTGAAGTTGAGAATTTTGACGGAGCTAAGACCTACGTTGCAACTTTCACTGACGGAAGTGATAAAAAGACAGGCGAAATCGGATTTGATAATGTAGAAGCAGAAGGCGGAAGCGTTGCATTTGCAATCTTCCTACACACATCAAGAGCTAGCGTAGCACTTGGTATCGTTGCAGAATGAGGTGAATGATATGAAAAAGTATACAAAACCTAATGCAGAAATTGTAGCTTTTGAAGTAGAAGATGTAATTACTCAAAGTGGAGTGATTGTAGACGCTGCTGGTCTAACAGGTGAAGACAAGAGTATGTATGATGTGTATAAGGCAAACTCAGAAGCTAAAAATACAAACGTTTCTGTATTCACATGGTAACAAAAGCTAAAAGAGTTGCGGAAAATTCCGCAGCTCTTTTTTTGTAAAAACTATTGCCCTTTTTATGGGAATAAGATATAATTATAATATTAAACAAAGGAAAGGAATAAAACAAATGAAAAAAACTATTACATTCATTGCGGCGTTGTCAATGCTGCTTGGTACACATGGATGGGTTCAGGCTGTAGATTACCAATATGACGAGGATTGGGGCTATTGCTATGTGGAAAATAACATGGATATGGCATCGGAGCAGGATCCTTTTAACAACGATTTGTTTGAGGTTGTAGCGGAGGTTCAGTCGGATAGGGTGTACGCAGATTTTGAGACATATGACTACGAGTATACCGAGGATTATACGCAGTGCCGTATAATAAAGAGGACGGTTGGATATGACGGTATGACAACTGAAGAATTTATGACTGATTATATGGACAATGCAGAAGCTGAAAAAATTATGGATACATATAATGGCTGGGCAGAGTACAGAGAAAATGGATACAAGGAAAGTTATAATGACGGGCTTGTAAGAATGAGCTATAATGAGAGAATGTGGCCGTATACATTTAATGATATCAACGGAGTTAACTATATTTTCAATGATCCTGCGTGGATGGGGTATGGAGTTGGCTATAACATAGGCTTGATGCAGGAGAGTTGGTCAGAAGAGATTTATGTTGAGGGACAGGATTTCCCGGATTGGGGAGATAGTGATACATATCTCTATACAATTTTCTCGGATGACGTAAATTATAAATTCATTCAGACAGATTTTACTATTTTCGATGATAATGGCTACTCAATAATGAAGGTTGACGGTAAGCAGTATGTAGTAAAGCTAAAGAAAGGCTTTATCCCGACAGTTTTCTATAATGGCGAAAAGATAAAGTTTGATCAGATACCTGTTATAGATAACGGAAGAACCCTTGTTCCGTTGCGTGCAATTTTTGAGAAAATTGGTGCGCAAGTTGAGTGGGATGGAGAAACTCAAACTGTAACCGCAACAAAAGATGATGTAACAGTGTCACTTACTATTGACAATACACAAGCGGTGAAGAACGGAGAGGAAATTACTCTGGATGTTCCGGCAAAGATCATTAACGGAAGAACCCTTGTTCCTGTAAGATTCATTTCAGACTGCTTTGGTGTGGACGTTGCGTGGGATGGTACAATGCAAAGAGTAACACTTACAAGTAAATAATTATCCAAATAAAATTTGTCCCATATATGAGATTCTGCTTTATATAGGTAGCATCCCATATATGGGTTTTTGTTTGCCCAAATTTATCTAAAAAGTTCTACGTCCCCAAAATGACTATTCAAAAAGGGGACGTAGCACTTTTTGAATAGTCATTTTGTTTTTTTAGGGAAAAAGCCTGCTATTGAAGCAGGCTTTTTCTCAGGGGATAATTGTGGGAGATCCTTTACGCACTAAATTGAAATGGTAGGTTTGCTGATGTTATACATTCTTAGAATCTGAGTTAATGTGCAATTCTTCCATTTTGCACTGGATTTCCTTCAGCTTTTCAATCACGTCTGTAATTTCGTTGAATAGCTGATAGTACAATTCTTTGTAATCCATTAAGCTTTATCCCCTTTCGTAAATTTTTGCATTAAAAAATGCGCCAACCGAAGCCGACGCATAAAAAACGCAAACTCCGATTGTCGCCAAACAAACATTTATACAGCACGAGATATAGTATAAATACATCTACACTAAAAACGCATAAATTTAGAATTTGCACATACACATGGACATGAATTCATACAAAACCACTTGTGTACTCGCAAAACGAATATACTTTCATAATCCCGTAGAAAGACCTGTAAATTTAGAATTTGCATTTTTATCAAACTCATACAAGTCTTCTGGAATTGCTTAAATCTAAAACCGTTTTTCGTGTACGCAAAATAAACGCATTTATTCCTAAGAAAAAATACATCTCGTTTCTGTACAGTATATAGTTTGCTTGGCAGTATTATGATACCACATTTTCTGGAGTTTATCAAGGTTTTTTAAGAAAAAAGCAAATCTATCTAAAAAGCGCTACGTCCCCAAAATGAATATTCAAAAAGGGGACGTAGCACTAAATGTGAAAAAATGTGTAAATATATAAATCTAAATGGCATAAAAATAGGAAACCTCTTTTTTAGAGATTTCCTTGTTTTGCTTTTATTTAAAGTATTGGAAAAGTCCTGTATCCTTTATGGCAGCAAGTAAATCCTGCATATTTTTTTCGCCAAACTTGTGAAGTATGTTGGAGGCAATTTTTCGTATAGTATTGTCCTCCACTACTCTTATTTTGGCTATTTCCGAATAGGACAACCCTGTGTACAAAGCTTCCAGCACTTCAAATTCGGTCTTGGTCAGGTGGTGAAGCTTATTAAACAGGAACAGAAGTGACTGTTGCTGTACTTGTATTTCGTTTGCTTTGTTAAGAAGTCTGGTAGCAATCTGATTTGAGATGACAAGTTCATCACTATAAACGCTGCGTATGGTCTTTACGATAACGTCAAAAGGCTCATCCTTTAAAACATAGTTGTTAGCGCCGTTAGTAAAGGCATTGAATATATACTCTTCATCGTTATAGCTTGTAAGCATGATGATTTTAATGTCCGGATTGATTGCCTTTACATCCTGAATAATGTCAATGCCGGCTGTTTTTGTTTCCATCTGAATATCCAGAAGAAGTATGTCAGCTTCCACGGAAGCCAATTGCTCTACACATTCCTTTCCGCTATAAAACATAGCAGTTACAAGGATGTCAGGCTCTAGCCCCAGATGCTCTTGGTAGCTTTTTACCAGTTCTTTAAAATCGTCGCAAAGCGCAACTTTAATCAGATTCATCACAATACTCCTTTGTTAAATGTTGGTATATGCCGGGAACACCATTTTAATAACGGTGAACTGGTCTTCCTTACTCTTGATTATAACATCGCCTCTGTGGGCACCTATGGTTGAACGGATAGAGCTAAGCCCTAATCCGCCGAAATGAAGGGCGGGTTTGGTAGAGAAAAACGGTGTAAATACATGGCGAAGGTTTTCCTTAGAAATGCCGCATCCGTTATCCCATATGTCCACTTCTATGTAGTCGTCTTCGTTAATCATTTTAACTTTAATTTGTTTGTCTTCTTTATCTTTCAGCGCATATTCTGCGTTAAAAAGTGCGTTTAAAAATACTTCGCAAAGCGCATCGTTATCTCCCATAACAACACATCCATCTAAAAGGTTCAGCTCCAAATATCCGTCAAAGGAGAACTTTTTAATAGCATCACGGATACATTCGGATAGGTCTACCTGCCTTGCGGGAATCTTGTTGTTTTGCAGGTTTTTCAGCGTTTTTTGTATAGAATTGAGCTGGTTATTGATGACCGAATGGCTGATGTCTAAATGCTCCAAAATTTTGTCCTGATCGTTCTTGTTCATATATATATGGATTAACTCCAGATGTTGCCGTATTGCAAGCAGAGCATTTTTGTGCGTATGGAATGCCATGCCTATACCATCAGAAAGTGATGTATTTTGCTCTATCCATTGACTGCTGGTAAGCAGCTTGATTGATCCCTTTGGCTTTATTTTAACCGCAAATATCGCGATAGCCACAAACATCAAAACCAAAAATATAGGGAGTATGAAGCTTCCGGGGACAGGGTACATGGAAGACGGAATCTTACTCATTCCTGTATGAGAGCACCATAATCCTGCGTATGAGCTTTTCAACGTTAAAAACGCATAGCCGTGTATAACCGATACAATTGCCAAAAGGAAAAGATTATTCCTTCGATTTAAATAAATCCTGTTTTTGACGGATTTTGCTATAAGTATTATAACAGGATACAAAATAAAATACAAGAACAGTATTTCCGTGTACAGTTTTATGCACATAGCAATTTCGTTCCAAAATGTTCTTGTTATGGTACTGTCTGTTCTGTTTGCCATGATATGCACATATTTCGCAGTATCAATATCGTTAAGCTGTACAAATAAAATAATGCACAATACTGCGATTGCAGATTTAAGGTAGGAATATTTTTGCAGTCTTTTTATCGTCAAAAATGAGGAGAACATAAAGAATGCTACGCTCAGGTTATAAAATCTGGAAAGTACACGAATAGGTAGCTTTAGTCCGCTGAGTTTTAAGTACAGGTATTGATCTAGTTGAAAGCGAAACTGGAAAACGTAGGAGGTGTATGCGTACATAAGGCAGGAAACCACGATAGCCGATAGGCTGAGCATATACAGCGGAAACCCGGAAAAGTGGGAAGATTTCTTCAGGAACAGCAGATACAGTAGTGTTCCTGCAACGACAACCGTAAGCGAATACACAGTAAATCCTACCTCCTTTTTTAAAATTCAAAAATCATTATAACACAAATAAAATGAATTGTACATACCCAAAAATAAAGAATTGCAAGAAAAGATGAAAAAATTGGGAATATATGTAAATTTTAACCCTAGTATACTAAAAAGTGAATAAAACTGGGTATAGAAGTTTGTGTATTTTGTGTTGTATAATAAAGTCAGTGGTACTCTACTAAAAATTAAAGAAAGAAGGAATTATTTATGAAACTTAGAAGAGCACTTTCATTACTACTATGCACATGCATGGCAGGCAGTATGCTTGCAGGCTGCGGCGAAAAGCAGACCGGTGGAGAAGGCGTAGAAACAGTAACATTCTGGTCAGTAAACGCACACAGCAAAGCAACATACGAGAGAATGATTAACGAATTTAACCAGACAGAGGGTAAGGAAATTGGTGTATTCATTGATTATCAGATCAAAGAAGGTGGATCAATAGTACAAAACTTGGAGCTTGCACTTGCGAACGGAACAGCTCCTGACCTATTCACATCAGGAAACATTTCAAACCTTGCACCAGAAGGCAAGCTAATTGCAATCGAAGATCTTCCTGGCGGACCTGAGCTTATCGAAAAGTTCAAGGATGACCTTGTAGAATTTTCACATACATATGACGGAAAGACCTACACACTTCCATACGGAAACACAGTACAAGGTCTTATCTACAACAAGGATATGTTCAAGGCAGCAGGTATCGTTGATGAAAACGGCGAAGCTAAGCCTCCTGTAACATACGACGAAATGATCGAAGTAGCTAAGAAGCTTACAAATCCAGATAAGAAAGAATACGGTATCATCCTTCCATTCAAGTGGAGTGGCTGGGCATCAAGTGACATCGTATCTCCGGCAAGAGCATCTATCGGACACAAGGGCTTTGATCCTAAGACAGGTACATGGGACTTCTCAGTTCTTGAACCAGTCATCAACGCATATTACCAAATGCAACAAGACGGATCTGTATACCCAGGTGGCGAAGCTATCGAAAACGACCAAGCAAGAGCATTGTTCGCAGCAGGCGGCGTTGGTATGAAGATCGGCTTCAGCTTTGACGTAGGTGTACTTAATGACCAATTCCCTGCAGAAATCGACTGGGGTGTAGCTCCACTTCCTGTACTTGATGCAAACAAAACATTCAAGCAAGAAGGTTCTGTTGGCGGCACATACATGATGAACGCAGATGCACTTAAGCACCTTTCCGGCGAACAGCTAATCAAGATTTTGGAATTCTTCGTATCTGATAAGTTTGTACAAGAAGCTTACAAGGATTGCGTAGACCTTCCACTTTCATTTGAAACAGTTAAAGACGTAGTTATCGAAAATCCTAAGAAGGGTTGGGAAGACTTCGCAAAACTTACAAGCATTTCTTCAAACTGGTATGTTGAGCCTGAAATTGACAAGACAGCATTTGACAGTCTAGATGTAGTTATCCTAAGAGATGCAATGAGCGGCAAAAAGACAGCAAAGGAAGTTCTTGATGAATACCAAGCAAACTTCGATAAGGCTGTAGAAGCATACAAGAATGATTCAACAAAGAAACCTATTGAAAATTATATGATTCCGGAGTTGGATCCAACCAGATAATTTTTTGGAGGGAACACAGTGAGCATAAACAAGCAGAGCAAGGGTGGCATACGTTCTAAGCAAATACAAGAAGAACGAGCATGCTACCTCATGCTCGCAACTCAGATTATTGGATTTTTGGCCTTATCGGCATATCCTATCATATGGACATTCCGCTGGGCGTTTTTCAACTACAACGGAGTTGAGAGTAAGGCGGTTTATGTCGGACTTGAAAACTTCATCAGAATGTTTACAACTGACTTTACATATTGGAAGGTTTGGGGAAACACGCTTCTTCTGGCGCTTTGTAAGCTGCCGCTAGAGCTTCCGCTGGCTATGATAATAGCATTGTTGCTTAGCCAGAAAAAGCTTTTTGGAAGTAACTTCTTCAGAACCATGTACTACCTGCCAAACATTATTTCTGTTGCGGTAGTAGGTTTGATCTTCTCTAATATGTTCTCTATTTGGGGATATGTGAATAACGTCCTTATGGATATCGGTATTATAGCCAAGGAAATTAACTGGTTTGCCACCAAGGCAGGAGCTATGGCTGTTATAGTAATAAGTAGTACATGGAGCTCATTTGGTGTAAACGTAATGTATTTCATGGCGGCTCTTACCAATGTTCCGGAGGAACTCTACGAGTGCGCAAGGCTTGACGGAGCTTCACAATGGACGGTGTTCTGGAAGATTACTCTTCCTATGATAGTATCAGTTTTCAAGATTATTCTGCTTATGTCAATAGTAGGAACTCTTGGCACAAACGAAAGCATTCTGGCACTTACAAACGGTGGACCTTTCGGCGAAACCTATACTGTAATGTCATATCTGACAGGCAAGTTCGTACCGGGCTTTGCAGATGTTGCATCTCCAAACCTTGGATACGGCTGTGCAATGTCAATTATAACAACTATTTTGTTTGCCTTTATAGCTGTTGGATATAACTGGCTGAACAAAAAAATGCAGGATTAGGAGGAAGCACGATATGAAAAAGACGATTGGAAGAGTTTTTACATACATATTCCTCCTGGCAGTACTTGCCTTTGCAGTATTGCCGCTAATGTACACCATATTTGCATCATTTAAGACGAATATGGAAATTCTGACAGATCCGGGAAGTATGTTCCCTAAAAAATTCACTTTTGACAACTACATAACAGCATGGAACAGTGAGAACTTCCGTGTTGGACCAATGGTATTAAACAGCACAATATACACATTATTCAATGTGGTTGTGACAGTACTTACAGCATCCATGGCAGGATACGTTTTTGCCCGTGGTAATTTCCGTGGAAAGAAGTTGGTGTTCGGTTGCTTCCTTTCCCTGATGTTTATTCAGGTAGGTGGTATCAGCATCTATGCTGTGTTTGATGTACTAAACCTTGTTAACCTTACATCTTCGCTGTTTTCGCTTATGATAGTAAAGATGTTCGGTGTACAGACTATGCAACTTTATTTGGTAAAGGGTTATGTTGAAACTTTGCCAAAAGAACTTGATGAGGCTGCGGAGATTGACGGATGCTCATTCTTCAAGATTTACTATAAAATCATCATGCCTCTATTGTTGCCTATTTTGGCGACTGTGGCTATGTTATCCTTCCAGGGCTCCTGGAATGAATACCTAATGCCTACAATATTTACCGTTTCACAGCCATCACAGCAAACCCTCATAGTTGGATTGATGGCACTGAAAAGCAGCTCCGGAGCAGCTACTCAATGGAACTTGATGTTGGCAGGTTCTGTTATAGCCTTGTTCCCTGTGCTTGTTGCATACGCATTCGGAAACAGATTCTTCATTTCCGGATTGTCAGCAGGAGCTGTAAAGGGTTAATGTTATATATAATGAGGAAGCGATTCATACACAAAAAATCCATAGCCAAAATCAGCTACCTTATTAAATAAAGAATTTGCGGCGATGTTTCGGATATTGCCGTGCAAAACGTCTGCCGAAAAAGTGGAGCTTGGCAGACAAATCCTATCCACAATAAATAAGGAGAGATTAAGTTATGAAAACTAATTTTAAGAAAATGCTGTCTTTAGCACTTTCTGCCATAATGGTTGCAGCTATTCTTCCGATGTCAGCCATGGCAGCAGGCGAAACAAAGGCAGTTAAAGAAGACATCGACTGGGAAAACTGGACATTAACAAATGAGCCATGGTCAACTCTTATGGACGGTACAGCGATTAATGTAGTCAATAAGGACGGCGGTGTACAATGGTGGTGCTCAAATGCGTATTCAGACGGCAAGATGAGACTTACTATCAATGATGCTGGCTCAACAGCAACAGAAGACGGTAACTACGTTATCGATTCCAACTCAGCTGCTACTTCTTCTGACGGAAAAGCATGGGGCTTTATGGGTACAAAGTACTACACAGGTTGGCTTGGTGCAGAAGGTGCAAGACTAAGCACCTTCCCTGCAGACAGATGGCTTGGTGTTAAGGATATTTCCGCACACAAGGATACAGGTTATGCAGTATTCACAATCGAATCTGTAACAGGCGACGCAGATAACGCATACCTTGCAATTAAGGGTGCTCCTATGGACTGGGACATTGAAGAACTTGTACACAGAATGTTAGGTAATGCACAAGTAACACCAGAAGATACAAATGCATTCCCTATTACACCGGAAAGATATCCGGCAACAAGAAGTGCAGATCAACCGTTCAAGGATTTCTACAATACTAAGGTAGTTGGAGTAAGACTTACAGACTACTACGATGTAGCAAAGGGCGGAAGACAAACTGTTGCGATTCCTCTTTCAAAGCTTGTAAATTCACCTGACTTTAATGAAGCAGCAGGTAATGCTGATGCAGCAGGTCTTGAAACAAGAAGAAACATGGCTTTTGACCTAAGATTGTTCGGCGGTATGGGTGTTGCAAGAAAGGATAGCGGTAAGCAAAAAGACTTTACAGTTATTTTCTCAGATCTTGCAATCGTAGATCCGGCTGTTCCTCAGGAACTATATATTGAACAAGATAACGAATATGTAGTTGTTACATTTGAAAAAACAGCAGATACTGACGTTGACTTTAAGGTAAAAAGAACCAGCAACGGTGTTGTAGAGTACTTTGACGCACCAGAGGGTGTATTAGAAGACGTTATTGACCCAACAAAAACATATATGTATCAAGCTGTAGCTGTTGATAAGACATATGGCGTTGAAGCAGCTACTGAAGCAGTGTTTGTTGGATCAGAAGGCGTAGATATTCTAAAGGCTGAAATGAACTGGAAAGACTATGTTGGTGAAGGCGGAGACGCTTGGCACAACTATCTGGAAGGTGAAAGATACTTCATTGGCGATCTTTCAATTTACAATAACTCAATGATGCAAGGCTATGACCTATGTGCCGGTGGTAACATGGTAGCTAAGCTGGATGACAGCAATGCAGGAACAGAATACAAGATTTCTAGCCAGATGTACAATGCAGATGGTGTTCTTGCAGACGTACCAACAGTAGGCGGCCTATGGGGCTACAAGGGTATGAGCTATAACAATCTGAAGAGTTACACAGATATGACAAAGGTTCCGGATGATGTATGGTTCGGTATTAAGGACATCAAGGAATGGGAAAAATCAGGTTACGCAGTATTCACAATCAATTCTGTATCAGGCGATGCAGATAACGCATACCTTGCAATCACAACACTTACAGACCAATGGCAGCTTCCTACATGGGCATGGGATGCTCAACTTCCTATTACAAAAGCAGCTTTTGCAGATAAGGACTGGAACTTTGATCATGGTATGATACTTGTAGCAGGTGCAAAGCTTACAGACTACTATGATGTAGAAAAGGGCGGATCACAAACTGTTGCAGTACCTCTTGATAAGCTTGTAAATAATCCTGACTTTGAAGAGCTTAAGAGCCAATCAAGCCAGCAGATAATTGACAAGAAATCCAGAGATGACTTTGAATATACAAAGGCAGAGCTATATTTGTTCACAGGTATGGGTATCGCAAAGCGTGATGGAGCGGCAGGAAAGAACTTCCAGGCACAAGTTTCAGAAATGAAGATTGTTGCTCTACAAGATCCTACAAACCTTGTTGCTACAAAGAACAGCAACGGATCAATTTCATTTACATTTGATACAACATCAGATGTCGGCGTATCATTCAAGATTGCAAAAACTGTTGACGGAGTAACAACATATCTTGATGCTCCTGGCGGTGCTTGCACAGACAGTGATATAGATCCAAAGAAGACATACACATATAAGGCAGTTGCTTATAATAGCGAGTACGATATTTACTCAGCTGGTTCAGAACCATTCGTTAAGGAAGCAGAGCTTGTATCAGTTGTAAGAGCTGATATGGACTGGAAGAACTGGGTGGATCAGGATCAATTATGGTTCAACTATCTAGAAGACGAAACATACTTCTATGGTAATGTTGGCGTATACAATGACTATGCAGGCGGACACACATACTTTGCAGGCGGCGATATGCCGGTAGGCATCGACGATAGTGGCGCTGCTACAACTAAGAGCATAGCAACCAAAATGTATGTAGTAAATGACGGTAATGGCGGAGACCTTATGGATATTCCTAACATCGGCGGTTTCTGGGGTTACTCAGGTCTTAGCTACAACAAGATGAGAAGTATGGCAGACAAATCAAATGTTCCATCAGATGTATGGTTTGGTGTTAAGAGCATAAAGAGTGTTCAGGATAGTGGATATGCGGTATTCACAATTGATGGCGTTACAGGTGATGCAGATAACGCATACCTTGCAATCACAACACTACCTGATCCATCACAAATCCCTGCATTCGCACTTGATAAAGATATTACCCTTCCAATCACAAAAGAAGGAAACGAGGATAAATCATGGGGCGGAAACGACGAACACTATGTTTCTGTAGTTACAGGTGTTAAGCTGACAGACTACTACGATGTAGCAACAGGCGGCGAGCAAACTGTTAAGATTCCTCTTTCAGAATTTGTAGAAGATCCTGAATTTATGGAATTCAGATCAAAGGTTGTTGATGGTATCACATCAAGAATTGACAACGAAGAATATATGGCAAACTTTGTACCGGAACTACACTTGTTCACAGGTATGGGTATTGCTAAGCGCGATTCAGGCGAGAACAAGACATTCGCTGCAACAATTAAGGCAGCAAAGGTTGTTGGTGTAGATGCACCTGCAAACCTTGAAGCAGCTGTTAACGAAGATGGCAGCGTAACAGTTACATTCGATACAACTATGGATAAGGATGCTATATTCAAGGTAAAGAGAGTTTGCGGAAACGAAACAGTTTACTTTGATGCACAAGAAGGAACATACACAGATACAACTCGTGAAGCTTCAAAGACATACACATACTATGCAGTAACACAAAACGAAGAGTATGGTCTGGAAGCAGTAAGTGAATCTGTAGTAATCGAAAGCGAATCTACAAACTACGCTAAGCTATACAAGGGCGAAGGCGAAAGCAAAGTTGAAACAGGTTATGTTTCAGCAGGCACAATGAGTGCAGCATTCTTCACAACTGACAAGGCAGCAACAGGCTATATCGCAAGATATGATGCAGAAGGCATACTTCTTGGCGCTAACCTTGTTCAGGTTCCGGTAAACGAAGAGAAGACAGTTTCTCTTGCCGGTGTAGAAGCAACAGATACAGTTAAGGTAATGTTCTGGGCAGATGCTGAGCCGGTTGTAGATGCAATCGTAGCAGGCGAAAAGCCACTTATGGTACTTTACATTGGTGACAATGACGTACTTGAAGGTGCAGAATATGTGGATGAAATCGCAGTGGCTGACGGTATCGATGTTGAAGTAAGAACAATAGCTACTTCTGGTGCAACAGTTGCATCATATGCAGAAAACTTTGCAGACATCAAGGGTGTAGTTGCAGGTGATGAATGGGATTACATTCTTATTCAGGAGAGCATAAATGCTGTAATGGCAGGCACAGGATATGTGGGCCTTGCTGATTTGGTTTCTGCAATTGAAGAAAATAGCACTGGTGTTATTGAGGTAGTTGACGGATGGAGCTACAGCGAAGAAAAGGCAGAAGGTTCTGTTGACGATATGTACTCAGTACTGGAGGATACAGCTAAGCACGCATTTACAAAGGTATGCAAGACAGCAGATGCAATTTATTGCCTGTATAACGAAGGTATAAATACATGGGCAGACAACGGCTACGATCTGAATGATGCTGGTAAGTTGGCAGTGGGCCTACAGATTTACGAAAGTATCTCCGGCGCTGTTGCAACAGAAAACACATTTACTCCAGACGGCGTGGATAATGCGGAAATAATCAGAGAGTTTGTTGCAGGTTGCTAATAACAGAATAACTTCATAAGGGAACATCTACATTACTTACACGTTAGGGGAGATGTTCCCCCCCTAACGTGTAGAATGTAGTTTTAATAGGGTATTATGTTTTCGATTTAACTTATGAAAGGAAAGAACCATTATTATGAGAAAAACAAAATTAACAGCCATTATAATGATAGTGGTATCAATGCTTTGCTCTATGCTGCCGACGTGGGCTGCAACGATAGACAGCATCGACTTGGTAAACTTCGGTTTTGAAGTAACTCTAACCAGTAGTGACGATTACAGTCCGGTTATGTATGGCGCAAATTATGGTGAGTCAAGTGACTTCGGTCTGGGACAATTGGAATCCAAAAAATTTGGTCGCCAAAGAATTGACGGTGAATGGCAAGGTTTTACAACACTAAACTTTGACAATATTCTGGAAGGCGAAAAAGCCGCAGTATATTTAATGGAATATGAAGACGGAAAAGTAGAAGATATTTCCAGTGTGGAAGATATGGCTTCTGTGGCGTATTCGATAGAAGCCGCAGACGGTGTAGCAATTGACAATCTTTACTTTGCTCTTGCAACAAGAGGTGCGGACGGCATCGAATTTGCAGGAATCCCTGCTACATCAGCACAAGAAACTATCGGTGTGGCTTTGTCAGAAATGACAAAGGCAGAAAACTTCCTATTCTCAACAGGAACAGGAACAGCAATAGACCTTACCAAGTTCTGTGGTTTGGGTCTTGTAAGAATGAATGTTTCTGCGGAAGAAACAGCTCCTGCATCAGAGGGCAGAATTTTCATGCAGAAATTAGCTATTATAAACCTAGGAGCAATTGATGACCTTGCTTGTGAAGCAACAAAGGACGAGGCAACAATTTCCTTTACAGCTCCAACGGTAGAAGGACTATCATATAAAATCAATATATCAGGAAACGATGGCAGTGAAAGAACAGTGACTTTGACTTCTGAAGACTTTATCCTAGATGGTGGAAAATTCATCTGGAAGGACACAGACGTAGAAGGCGAAATCATTTATACATATAAAATAACTCTTATTGATTCAGCATATGGTCTTAGCTCAGTAAGTAACACAGCATCTGTTAGAATCCCTGAAGACATCGGTGGAGAAGAAATTCCTGCAACCGGTGAGGAATCTGTGGTTATCGACATCCCTGTCCGTAACTATTCATGGAATCAGGGAAGTGAATGGCTTGATAACGTAAACGGTGCGCCAAAGACAACTCAGGTATTTGATTCTCATGCATTAAAACCAGAAATGGCGTCTCAGTCAATCCTGAAGTTTAACCTTAACGTAAACAATATATTTAAGACAGAGGAAGAAGCAGCCGAATATTCCGGTCACGCATTCGACTACTATGTAGTAGGATACCTGGCAGGAAACCTAAGCGGCGGACCTTCCAAGACAAATAAGGAATGTACAAACATTGCGGCTGTTGCAGAGACAGGTAGTGCAATGTACAGAATGTATATCGATCCATCACTAGACCTTACAAACTCATACTTTACTATCGGACAAAGATGGTTTGGCGGAAACAAGGACAGACTAAACTACTTAGGTATTCCTATGAACAGCTATGTAAGTGAAGAGGACAAGGGAAAGATTATTGTAGTATCAATTCCTCTTTCAGACTTCAAGCTTTCAACAGAGGGAGCAATTAACAGAGTCTGGTCTTATTCATGGGATTCTAAGGCGTCTCAGGAACCGGCAGAAGTAGACCTACAGTACTTCAACTATATTGGTATACTTCGTGACTGTTCTATTGCAGAGCCTGCAAATGAAACGGGAAACATCTACATTTCAGACATGAAAATCTGTAATGTAAAGGCAGTTGAAAATCTTGAAATTCGTGATATTACCCCTTCAAAGGTCATCCTTGGCTGGGATCACTCAGCAACCAAGGTTAGCAAATACAATATCTACCGTGAAGAAAACGGTGCAAAGGTTTATGTAGGCTCAACTACACTTAACAGATTTGCAGATGTTAATGACGGTAACGGTTTTGAAGTATGGAAAACCTACAAATACTTTGTAGAAGCAGTGGATTCTTCGGGCGTAACTTCTCCTCTTAAGGAAATAAGCGCAAGAGTAGAACCAATTGCAAAGCCGGGGGCATTCAAGGTACTTAACTACTATTCAGACACAGACGAGCTTGCTGTTGATATCTCATGGCAGCCTGTTTCCTATGGTGATATAGATAAGTATGTTTTGTACAGAAATGGAGAAAAGTATCAGGAATTTGATCCAAATACAACATCCTTCAGAGATAGTGCAGTAACCTTTGGCACAGAATACACATACTATATGGTTGCAGCTGATAAAGCAGGGGATACTTCTATAAATACAGAAGCAATCACGGTAGCGGCTGCATGTATAGCACCAGTGGATAACCTTACATACTCAATTTCAGACAATGATGTAACTATTTCATGGGACGAAAACGAAATGGCAGAGGAATACATTGTTACTGTAAATGATGAGGTGTTCACAACAGTTAATGGAAGCTATCTGCTAAGCGATGTACCATATTTCACAGAAATGAATGTGTCTGTTTCTGCAGTTAATGCAGCAGGGGCAAAATCTATCGAGGCAAAACTTCGTAAGTTTGCAGTTCTTAAGAATGAAGATGTTGCGCAAGTCGTATATGATGACGCAATCAAAACAGGATTCAAAGTTTTAACAACAGGAAGTTCAAATATTGCTTCTGAAACCGAAAACGTGGTAATGGGCAATGCATCCCTATGCTTCGATTTCACAGGCAGAGTATTGGAAGATCAGTATGCAGGTTTCTCACATTCATCATGGAAGCTAAAGAACCAAAGAGATAATAACTCCAAGCTTACATTCTGGATGTATGCTGATGATGCATTGGAGCTTGACAAGCTAAGTGTTGGATTCCAAGGAACAACAACACTCGTATGGGATGCGAACTTCCCTATAAGAGCTATGGTTCCTATGTCAGATTACCTAACAGAAAGAAATAAGTGGGTATATGTAGAAATTCCGCTTCTAAGCTTTGCAGACGAAGGCAGGGCGGTTCATCAGGGTCAAGAATATGTAAAGACACTTAAGTACGACGAAATCAAGGCTCTTGTGTTCCAGTACAACAACTCACGCTCAGTAGACGGAGCTAAATTCTACATAGACGATGTAAGAATAGTAAAGGGTGAATCTTGGAATATTTCCGGATTGACTGATGATATCGGAACAGCTATCACAACAGAAATTTCAGCTAATGCAAAGGCAATTAACATTGCTACATCAACACCGGTAGACCAAAGCACACTTTCAAGTGAAACAGTATGGCTTGAAGATGCAGCAGGTGATGCGGTAAATACTTTTGTAACACTAGAGAACGGTGCGATAACACTTAAGCTATTGGAAGCTCTCGCACCAAGCACACAGTACACCTTGAACATAAGCGGAGTTAAGTCCGTAGGCGGAGTTGGAGCTAACATTACAAAGACATTTACATCAAATGCTGACGCAGTATCAGGTGACTATCCGCAAATTGCTGCAATCGCCCCTGTCATTACTGAAACAAAGGCAGGTTCCACAGTAGCAGTTAAGCTGGCCATGCCTTCTGCACCTACTTACAATGTAGGACAATATAACATTACCTTGGCATACGACCAAAACAAGATTGCTCCTAACGGAACTACTGCCGTTACATTGCACGCACTAAAAGATGCAACTGTAACTAATACAAATGGTTTAATAACAATCAGCGGAAATGCAAACAATGCAGTTATTTCAGGAGATTTGGCAGAGGTTAAATTCTCTGTAAAAACAGGTGGTACAACACAAGTTACCGCAGGCGGAACAATGGATGTTGTAAACGTAATGTCAAATGATACTACACAAGTAGCAGTAAACGCAACTAAGTCTATGACTGTTGCCACAGCAGGCGCCATTGGCGGCGGTGGCGGCGGTGGCGGTGGCGGCGGCTCAGCCGGACGTGAAAACTCTACAATCAAGGGTGACACCGTGATAGAACCATCAGATCCGGAAAAGCCGAAGGATCCTACCGCAACCACACCGGATCAACCTTCAACATCCCCTGTTTTCACAGATATAAACAGTGTTCCATGGGCATCAGAGGCGATTAAGGCATTGATAAAAGAAGGTATAATTAGCGGATATCCGGATAATACAGTTAAGCCGGAAAAGACAATAACACGTGAAGAATTTGCATCACTACTTATAAGAACATTTGGCTTTAGGACAGAGCTAACAGAAGTTCCGTTTGCTGATGTTCATAGCGATGCATGGTACGCAACTGCAGTTATCACCGCTAAGGACAAGGGAATAGTAAGCGGAATTGATGAACAAAACTTTGGTATAGGCAGCACAATCACTCGTGAGGATATGTGCACAATGATCTACCGTGCAATGCAGGCATCTCGTATGTCGCCTGGCGAAAAGTACGATGCATACCAGTTTGCAGATAGGGAAGCTATCAGCCCATATGCGAAGGAAGCTATCAATGTGCTTTATAAAGCAGGTATAATCAGCGGAGTAAGCGACACTGAATTTGCGCCAAAGGCAGAAGTAAACAGAGCTATGGCAGCGAGAGTTCTGTATGGCGTAATGGGCATGATGTAAGAAACGTGGAGGTAACATTATGAAGTTATGGCAAAAGGGGACGGCGGCTTTACTGCTGCTGTTCATGATATTGCTTCAGTCGGTGGCATTTGCATCGGGTATCCCTGCAGATGTGCAGAAAAAGGCACACCGTCTTGAAGGATTTGGAATAATCACACAAAGCTTCGTAGCAGACCATACGCCGGTTACTCGCGGTGAAATGGCAGATTTGGTAGTAAGAGCTACTAATAATGTTGTTGGTGCAGGCCAAGGTGTTTCATACACTGATGTCCCTGCAAGCCACCCATACTGCGGAGCTATTGAAGCAGCGAACTCGTTGGGAATTACAGGCCTTAATGAAGAAAAAACATTCAACCCAGACGGTCAGATTAGCAAGTTTGATGCTTTGGTAATGATTTGTAATGCTATGGGCTATGCAGATATTGCGTTGTCCTACGGCGGATACCCAACCGGGTACACCAAGCTTGCAAACGAGCAAGGCTTGACAAAGGGTGTAACAAACGAGTATTTAACAAGGGAAGATGTAGTAAGACTGTTGTCTAATATGATGGACGGCGGTGCTGTAAAGCATGTTTTTTACGAGAATAATCCTGCTCTTGTAATTGATACTGACGTTACATATATCGAGGATGCTTTTGAGGTAACAAAGTACAAAGCAGAAGTATCTGAAGTAGATACAACTAACAGAAGAATTACAGCAAAAATCACTAGCGGCAGACTTGAAGGAACCGTAGCAGAATTTATGGTAGACCAAAAGGTTAACCTTCAGACAGTTGGCGGCAGAGTTGTATTGTATGTAGACGATAATGACTTTGAATATGTAAAATACATTGAAATAAAGGGTACAATCTCTGGAGAAAGCGCCGATGGTGAAGTAAGCTCAGGCGTAATCAACGACTTTATTTCAGAAACAAACAAGAATGATGTTGGTAGTGAAATTACAATATCAGACTGGAAATACGTTGCATTCACAAATGCAGAAGGTACATACAAGCTAGATGACTCAGTAGTTATTACATACAACGATCGCGTTGTACAAACAGAAGCTTATAATTATGTAGGCACATTCTGTAAGGCTGTGGTTCAGGACGGATTAATTGTGCGTATGGACATCTATCCTTTAAAAGAGGGTGGTATCATCTATCGTGCAGATAAAGATGAGCTTAGATTCTCCGTTGGCACAGAATACGAAAACTACTGGCAAGGTCTATCAGGTGCCCCTGATCTTCAAATTTATATCGACGGAAAAGCCAGCAACAACCTGCAGGATCTTAAGAGAAACATGGTATTCGATTACTGGCATGAGGGCGGAAGCAAGTTTATCATCGTAGCATCAAGCCGTGTAGCAAAGGGCGTCCTTGAGGATATGGACGAAGAATACGTCGAAATCGGTGGTGCTGAGTATAGAATCAGTGAGCCTTACGGTTGGTACTCATTCAGCACTCAAAAGCTAGGATTTATCCCTGGTAATTATGAAGATGTTTATGGCAAGGAAGTAACAGCATACCTTGATGATAACCAAAGAGTTCGTTATGTTCTTCCGGAAATCGGTAAGGAGGAGAATGCACCGTTCAAGGGCTTTGTAGTAAGAACCTACGGTGAAGCTGACGAATCAGAAAGATCAATCAAAATCCACCGTGTAGATGGCGAAGGCGTTCAAACTTACCCGGTAAAGGAAAAGTTAAGAGGCAGCAGCTTGTCATTTGAATATGCGCAGTCTGTACAGTCAAACTTGGATGCGCTTGGATTCTTGGAATTTACTCTCGATTCAAACGGCGAAATCTGCAAGATTGAGCAAATTGAAAACTTTGGTAATGACGTAAGACATCACAGCGGATTTTTCCCAAGCGAATATCACACAATCGGAAATCTTTATGCAGACGAAGCTGACATTTACGCTATTATGATGATAGACGGAGTGTTCACGGTAAAGTTCATCAATTATGCAAATGACCTTGTATGGACACAACCTGGACCAAGCGGAGTAAAGGTAATTTCTGACTTTGACCTTAGAGAAAATCCTGTTGCCAACTACATCGTTTTGGGAAGAGGATCAGAGGAAATAAGTGATAATCCTAATGAACAAGACATCATTGAATCTGTTAAATGGACAGGAGTAGACGATACTTACACCATTAAGTTCCTTGGCGGAGACACATTCAATGTAGAAAAGTCATTTGTCGATCAATACGGTTTAAAGAAAAACTGTATGGTAAAATATGGCGAAAAGAGCCTAGGAAAGTACAAAATTAAGATTAGCAGTGTAAGTGATTACAGCGGAGATTGCTCTACATGGGATGTTGACACATACAGAACAGGAGCAAATAGAGGTTTCTATCGTGCAAGCAGCATAATTGAACGAAATAACGATGTTATCCAGTTCATGGCAGACGGTATTCCAACAGACGTTTATTTGTACAAAAACGACTCAACTGCTGGCTACTATGCAATGAGAATTTACGAGTATCTGGGCAAAGGTAAGATTCAGAAGGCGCGTGACAGCACTGCCGTTGGAACAAACGTTGCATGGTACATAAGACCGGTACTTAAGTATCCTGTTATGAACATTCAAAAGGGCGATGACGTATGGTTCCACCTTTACGATGATGGTTCGGGAATGATGCAGATAGACTACATGATCTATAAGAGCAACAATAAATTCTTTGAATAACCCGGAGGATTCAGAAAGGAATATTATATGGCAAAGAAAAACTTTATAAAAAAGCTAACAGCAACGTTGCTGACGCTGTCGTTGCTACCATGCATTCCTTTTTCTGCCTCAGCGGCTGTTGAAAAGGTTATGGTAGACCAGTACAAAAACTACAAGCAAACCTTCACCTACGTTGATATGCGAGGTGTAGTAAACAGAGGCTTTGCCGACGATGCAGCATCAGACGGTGTTGGCGGATGGGCCGATCAGGGTCCTCTTAACGATATGTCCTGCTACAAGGACAGAGGTGTAACAGAGTACCTTGGAGTTAAGTTCGATATTATCGAGCCAAACTCAAATGGCGGAAAGTCTGCAATAGTACTAAGAGGTCAAAATGACCAGACCGTACCTCTTGAAGTAGAGGTGCCGGTAAATGAAAAGTGTGCAGGTGTTTATTTCCTACACGCATCACCATGGCTCTCTGCCAAGGAGGATGTAGGCTCATATACATTTGTGTATGAGGATGGCACAGAGCACGAAATGCCAGTTTCCGGTGGTGACGAAGTATTTAACTGGTGGGGACACTCAGAATCGGAAAACGCCATCATAGGTTGGGAAGATTACAACGATTCATCCCTTGTATCTCTTGCTATTTTCCCGGTACAAAATCCGTATCCGGATAAGAAAATTACAAAAATTGTAGCAAAAACAATAGGTGTAGGGCCATACCTGTGTATTGCAGGTATCACCCTTACTGATGCCGGTCCATACCTTCCTCAAATAGAGAAGGTGGATATCGGTAATCCGGACACAACCGGCTGGTATGCGTATACCCCATGTGAGGACTCCGATATCATAGCGGGTTCACCTATAGATATGTCCAGATATCTTGATGCCCCTGCAGGAAAGCATGGCTATATCAATGCCAAGGGTGAAGACCTTGTCTTTGATGACGGAACAGATTTTAATGTTTGGGGACTTAACATTTCCTACCGTGCTTGGTATCCGGATTATGACGAAGCGGAAAAGAATGCAAAACGTATAGCTCAGATGGGCTTTAATACCTGTCGTTTCCATATTCCGCAGATGGGTTCAGATATATATGCCGGCGTAGATAACCTTGGCGGAACTACCAGAAGATCCGGATATGTTTCAAAAAGATTCATGGACCGCTTCTGTTACTTCATCTACTGTCTGAAAAAAGAAGGTATATACATTGGTATGGACCTTACAAATACAGCCGGAACAACATGGAAGGACAACAACTTCCAGGATGAAGAAAAGCTTGGAATGTCGACGAGAGGTCCTAACTTCTTTGACGAAGAGGTTATAAAGCTAAATGACAAGATAGCAGAAAACATCCTTTCCTACTACAATCCATATACAGGAATGACAATCGGCGAGGATCCATGCCTATTATGGGCTTCCCTTTATAACGAAAGTGGTATCTTTATGGCTACCAACTTCGAGGAATGGGATTACTACTATCCTAGAATGAACAAGCTGTACAATGAATGGTTACTTAAAAAGTACCCTACAAGAGCAGCCCTAGAGGCTGCATGGGCAGATCCCTTAAGTGACAATATGGCACTGGAAGAGGATGAAGACCAGACTTTAGGAACAGTAAAGCTTTATGCGGCAGCTAAGCGTAAGAGACTTAACGATAAGCGTCATCTTGATAACGTTGCATTCCTTGCAGATATGCAGGAAACCAACTTTAAGGAAAGATTTGAAACGGTAAGGCAATGGGCGCCTCGTGCTATGCTACAGGGATCAACCCTGTTTACGGCAGGCTATGAGGATAGACCAAGTCACTACTCAAATATGATGCAAAACGACTTCATTTCTATGCAGAGTTACTTCTACTTGCTAACAGGTAACGGTGAGCATTTGCAGTATGGAACAAAAGTGAGTGGAACTCCTGCACCAACGGTAAAGGATAGAAACCTACATAACTTTAAGGTATTTGTGGCAAGTGATACATACGGAATACCGTACTTGCAAACAGAATGGGATGCAGGTATGCCAAATCCGTACCGTTCAGAGCTTAACCTAATGATGGGAGCTTGGGGAGCATTCCATAACTGGGGACCTGTACTGTTCGTTTGGGATCACACTTGTGAATACAATTCCAGAGTGGCAGAGCAGGATAGTGAAAAATTCCCACTTAACCAGCACTCCTTGATGGATAGACCGGAAGCTGTTCATGCGTTCCCGTCTATTGCGCAAATGTATTTAAGAGGAGACATCACTCCTGCTACTAAGAGCTTCTATCCTATGAGATTCCGAGGCGAAGAGGTATACCACCGCTCAAATCAAACTATTACGCTAGATCCTACGTTTGCTTGGAGCGGTAAGTCAGGAGCTTTATATGACAATGTTGCATATGACGAATCCATAAACGACAACGAGATTGCAAAGATGAAGCTCCATGGTGATAAGACCGGCAGATATATTTCTCATACAGACGAAATAATGCTTGATGTAAATGAGGGATTGTACCTAATCAATACAGAAAATACTCAGGCTGCCGCAGGTTTTGTAGACAGGGTGGAACTAAACGACGTAATCTTCGAAGTTGAGAATGAGTTCTCAACAGTTACATTGTCATCACTGTCAGAAACGGAAAATATTCATAATACAGACAGCATGCTTCTAACTCTTGTGGGAGATGCAAGACCTATCACTCTTACTATGAACGAAACCTGTACAGAATTCTTGTCAAACTGTGAAGGTCCTATGATAATTGAACCAATTGTAGGTACATTCACAATCAAGAACAAGAACAGATACAAGGTATACTCTATCGGATATGACGGACAAAGAAAGGCAGAAATCAGTACCGAGCGAACCGAAGAAGGCTATACAAAGTTCACTACTTCTATTGAAGATCAGGTTATGAACTACGAAATAGTTCGTGTAAGCAAGGCACAGGATAACCCGGAAAATGAAAAGATTTCATTTATAAAGGAAGTAAATCTTGGTGACTTGTTCACAGACCTTGGCGAATACGAACCATACAAGAAGGAAATAGAAAGAACATTCCTTCAAGGATATGTTAAGGAAGTAGCACCGGGACGTATCGCTCCGGAGCAATCTGTAAGTCGTGGTCAGGCTGTTAGTCTAATCAATACGTTACTTGGTTTTGCTGGCGAAACAGAAAATCCGTTCACAGATATAGACGATACTCACCCGTACTATAAAGCAGCAGTTGCAGCCTATGTAAACGGCTATGTAAAGGGTGATGCCAGCGGAAGCTTCCGTCCGGATGAGCCTGTATCAAGAGAAGATTTCTTTGTAGTGCTTAAGAACGCACTGGATAAATCACTCAAGAAACGAACAAAGAATCCGGGAGAAACAGTATCTTATAGCGATTATGATGAGATATCATCATACGCAAAATCATCTATTGATGAGATGATAAGGTTAGGATACACAGAAAACAGAAATACATTTAATCCTCAGGCAAATCTTACAAGAGGAGATTTGTGTATAGCAGTTTATAATATTCTTTGGAAATAATGTAAACTGGGTGGCGATATATAATGGCACGGAAAGGGGTTTCTACGCGGAAATCCCATTGCCGTGTTTTCGCCTATCTAAAACAAGTTAGAAAAAATAAAAAAATGGAATAAAATTCCATAAAAGAACGGAGATGTATTTATGAATTCACTAAAAAAATTCAGCTTACTTCTTTCACTGGGTCTTTTAATGTCACTGCACACAGTTGCAAACGCTGCTGATCTGACTATCAGTGATACAGCAGGATTTGTAGCCTTTGCAAATCAGGTAAATGCCGGTGACACCTTTGCCGGCAGTACAGTAACATTAGCAAGTGACCTGGATATGGAGAGCGTAAGCTGGGTACCGGTTGGTACAAAGGCGCATCCTTTTGCCGGTACATTCAACGGAAACGGAAAGACAATCAGTAACCTGACAACGCATTATCAGGGAACATTCAACGCAGGAACTCCTTACGTTGGTCTGTTTGGATACAATAAGGGTACTATAAAAGACCTTATTGTAGAAGCAGCTGTTCCAACGGGAGAAGGTTGGGATGCAGGTATAGGACACTGGATAGACTCTTGTCCAAACTTCACAGGAATACTTGTGGGATGTAACGAAGGAAACGTTTCCGGCTGTACTACTCAGGGTTACCTGAATGTTGAAAATCAGCTATTTTTTAGTGCAAACGGCGGTGTTTGCGGATACAACAAGGGTACAATATCAAACTGTACCAACGAAGTATCAGTTCAGGCTAGTAACACTACAACATACAGTGCAGTCCCAACAAGGGCAGACTGTTACTCAGGTGGTATAGCTGGTCTTAACGAAGGTACAGTAACAGGCTGTACAAACGTGTATGCTACGCTAATAAGAGCAACTTGCGATTACGGCTCAGCTTCCGGCGGCGGTATCGTAGGTGATAACAGAAAAGGCGGTATCATCAGTGATTGTAACGGCTCAGGCGAGATTTATGTATGGTCAAAATATGCTACCAGCATGGGCTATGCTTATGCCGGCGGTGTAGTTGGAAGTAACGGCGGAACAGTAACTAACTCCAATGCAAATCAGGCTCGTGTAAAGTCTGTTATCGAAGGTTCTGACGATTCCTACCGTTTCGATTTTGCTGACTTTGGTGGTGTTTGCGGTTACAACTACGGAACTATCGATGGCTGTATATCAAATACCACAGAAATTTCCGGTGGTATCAAAAACAATCTGCACCATTCTTACAAGGCATACGGCGGCGGTATCGTAGGATACAACAAGGGCACAGTTTCAAATGTAGAATCAAGCTCAATACTAAACAGCTATTTTACCCACAACAGCGTAGAAGTTTCTGCGGACGTATTCGGTGGAATCTGTGGTTATAACGAAGGCGGAATAATTAGCCGTGCAGTTAGCAAAACAGGAAGTAAAATGAAGAGCTCACAAGGTACGCTAACTGATTCAAAATCAAGTATATATTATGTAGACCTTAATGGTCGTGAAAGATACTTTGGCGGTGTTGTTGGTGTAAATGACGGAGGATTTGTATGTCTGTCCGGTTCGCACTCTTCTCTTATAGGCACTATTGACGGCGGAATTACCACAGGTGGTATAGCAGGTAAAAACACAGGCGCAATCGAAAACTGCTACAATATCGGTGGTTCTGTAAAGGGTTACAATGCTGCGGGATTAGCGGGTACTAATACAGGAAGTATCGAAACATCATATTCAAAGGCAACAATTAATGCAAGTTCCATAAACATAGACGGTATTACATACAACAACGGCGGATATGTTAAGGATTGTTATGGAGTTAAAGCAACAACAAGTGAGGGGGGTTATCAGGTAACAACAAATAATCTGAAGAGTAAGGAAACTTATGCAAACTGGGATTTTGACACATTCTGGGTGTTTGAATCGGGTTCAGATTATCCTACCATCAAGCCTGTGCTTGGTGAACATGAGTTCTTCGGTGAAGGCAACGGAACCGCTGCATCACCATATCTAATTACAACTCAGGCAGAGCTTAACAGAATACGTTATCAGCCGGATAAGCACTATCGCTTGATGAATGACATCGAAATGACAGGTGTATGGTCACCGATAGGAAACTGCAAGGCGAACGCATTTACCGGAACCTTTGAGGGTAACGGACACACACTTTCCGGCCTTAAGATGAACGGAAACGGAAACGAATATAACGGATTGTTCGGTTACGTTGACGGTGCCGGAATCTACAATCTGACCGTAACTGGCGCAGAGTACACCCTAAACGAAACAAGGGGCAAGGGCGTGTACGCAGGCGGTATCGCAGGATACGGCAGAAACAATGCAGTAATAGAAAACTGCGTATTTAATGGAACAATTACAATTGCCTCTCCGGTGGCATCAGCCGGCGGTATCGCAGGTGATTTTGAAGGAACAGTAAAGGGTTGTCATACAACAGGTACACTTACAGTAAATGCAGCAGGTGAGTATGTAAGCACAACAGTAGGCGGTATCTGCGGTAAGGCAGAAGGAACAGTTTCAGGCTCTAATTCGAAGATGGCATTGGTTGCCACCGAAAATGACGAAAGCGGATATCCTATGGAAGTTTCCGGCGGTGTTGTAGGAAGAATGAAGGGTGAAGTTGTTGACTCATGCTTTGAAGGTACTGTAAACGTAACAGATTACGGCACAGTATACCACGGCGGTATCGCAGGAAGTATCGAGGGTAACGTAGACAATTCATATTCTGACTATGATATGAGCTATAATGACAGCATGAATGGTGCTGTTGCAGGTCAGGTAATGCAGGGTGATGTAGTAAACTCATACTATAACTCATCAAAATCTTATGATAGCTATGGTTCAGGTACAACAAGCTTCTCACTTGACAGCCTTCGCCAGAATGCTACCGAGAAGAAATATATCTGGGTAAAGGCAACTGATGACAGCGAGCCGGAGCCGCTACACATAACAGTAAGCTGGATGATTGATGAAGACGGTTTCACAAGATGCGTTCTTACACCAAACACACCAGACGCTACTATCTACTACACAACAAACGGAACTACACCAAGTACATCATCTACACAGTACACAGGTCCATTTGTAGTTGACTTTATGGCTAAGATCAACTATCTTGTAGTAAGCGGTTCAACACAAAGTGAAGCGATGGGATTTGTATCATCTCCGCAAAGTGAAAACCCTGTACAGATTGTAAAATCTCCGGTAAACCAAAACGGAGAGGTTGTTACAACATCAAATATCACAGCAGCAACATCTGTTACAGTTGAGCTTCTTACAGAAGAGGAAGTAGTTGGTACAAGAGTATTCTTCGTAGTGCTTGGCACAGACGGCAGAATAGTATATGCAAACTCAGTAGAAAAATCTCTTGCAAAGGGAACAAACACTGTTACATTCAATGATGTGCAAGCTCCTTCCGGAGATAAAATTCAGATTTATGTTTGGGACGACGAGCTAAAGCTCATCCCACGTTCTGAAGTAATTAAGTTATAGGAGGTACAGGATTATGAAAAAAATAATATCTTTACTACTTGCCGTATCTCTTATGGCAGGAATGAGCACATCATTTGCAGCGCAAAATGATTTAAACCCTGATACATCAAGCTGGTTCGTGTATGAATTTCCGAAGGCAGCAGATGTAGCAGGAACAGCGCTTGATGCATCAAACATTCTTGATGCACCGGCAGGAAAGCACGGATTCTTAACAGAAACAGACGGCACACGCTTTGTATTTGAAGATGGTACCGATATCCGCTTCAACGGTGTGAACGTATCACTGGCTCTTCCTTATGCAGACTATGAACACGCAAAAGAAATGGCAGCAAGAATTGCTCAAAGCGGTTACAACATAGTTCGTTTCCACCTTGTAGAATCCGGTTACAGAGAAAGTATCTGGGGCAGAAAATCCGATGGCGGAAGAATGCTAAAAGACGATATAATGGACAGAATGTGCTTCTTTATGAGCGAGCTTAAGAAGCGCGGTGTCTACTATCTTCTTGACCTTACAATTTCAGCACCACCGGTTGCAGACCAGAGATTTGAAGAGCTTTCTAACCTTATAGACCTTAATGACGGTTTTAAGAAGTACAGCTACTTCAATGAAGATCTAAAGCAAATCACAAAAGAAATTGCAGCAGAAATGCTTAATTTCTACAACCCATACACAGGTCTTAGAATCAAGGACGATCCGGCTCTTGCTTTGATAGATACCAAGAACGAAGACTTTATCAACACTAATGTTGCGTCATCACAGTTTGGTTCAAAGCATTACGAAGCAGAGCTTCAGGCAATGTTCAACGAATGGCTAAAGAAAAAGTATGCAAGCGATTCTGAGCTTTCTACAGCTTGGGCAAGATGCATGGAGCCTAACAAAACAGCCGGAAGAGGACTTCAATCCGGAGAAAGTATGGCAAGCGGAACAGTTCGTATATTCCATGACGATATTGAGTTCTGGGATTTTACCGCTATATCAGAAGGAAGACGAGTAGACAGTGCTCAGTTCCTAGACGAAGTACAAAAGGCGTACTTTGAAGAAATGATAGACTACCTGAGAAATGACCTTGGTGTAAAGTGTCGTATCACAGGTGTTACAGCCTTTACAAACACAGGCAGACCAACACAGATTTTGTATTCAAACCTTGAAACAGACTTCGTTGACCACCACTCATACACAGCTCTTGGCTCCAGCCACGACTTTAAAGATGGCACCACAATGGATAGTCCGGAGATTGCACAGATGGCTGATGCAAGATATGGTATCCTGGGCGAGAGCTTTGCTTATAACGTATACGGACTTCCGCATACAATAACAGAGTGGAACCACTCAGCTGTTGACAGATACAGATCAGAGTCAATGGTTCTTATGCCTGCATTTGCATCACTTAACGGTATGCATCCGTTCGCGTTCTGTTGGGCTTGTGGAATAAATCAGCAGGATTACGCAAACATCCAGACAAACACATTTGTAAAGACAATGCTTGGCTTTGGTGAAAACCCTGAAAACTTGGCAGGTCTTCCAAATGCAGCAAGAATGTTTGTAAGAGAAGACGTTAGCGAATCAAACAAGGGCTTCTACCCAATTCGTTTTGTAGGAAAAGATCCATATATCTACGACCAGAAGATGACCGGTTCGGATGATGACTATAAGCTTTTGAAGCAAATAGGTCTTGTTGGAAAAACAGGTGTTGTATTTGACGAAGCATATAATGGTCCTACCGGTGAGCATCCGCTAAATGACAGCGAAGCTATCTATCAAGCAAAGATTGGAGCATCAAGCGGCAAGTTCCTTTCTACAACAGGTGAAATCCTAAGCGATACAACTAACAATATCGTAAAGATAAATACACCAAAGACACAGGCTGTAACAGGTCGTATCAGCGGTCAGACTATCGAGCTTAGCGATATTAAGGTGACTATTGATAATCCTTTCGCAACAGTATCATATTCATCAGTAGAGAATAAGCCTCTTTACCAAAGCTCCAGCAACCTTCTGACAGTTCTTGGTGAATCAAGAAACACAGGCGCTGTATATGATAATAGCTCAGGAAATATCGTTATGACAACTGCCGGAACAGGTCCGGTACTAGTAGAGCCAATCACAGGTACAGTTGTAATCAAGACAAATAACAATATCACAGTATATCCGCTTACATCATCAGGTAAGCGTGGTGCTGCAAAGACAGTTACATCTGTTTCCGGCGGAAAGCAGTTCACCATGGCAGCATCTGATAAGGCTATGAACTACGAAATTGTAATAGACAATGCGTCTACCGCTACTCAGATTGCACCGATTTCCCTAGGCTCTGCAACAATGCCTGCACTATACACAGACATTGCAAGTAACCAGTACAAAAAGGAAATCGAAAATGTAATGATGTACACAGGTGTATGGACAGGAACAGGAAGTGCCTTTAATCCAACAAGCAATGTGACCAGAAGGGACTTCTGTATCTGGCTTATAAATGCACTTCGTCTGAAGTTGTCTGACAGAGCTATTACTCAAACCTTTTCAAATTCTATAAATGACTTAGGAACGAGCGATAGAGGTTATGCAGAAATGGCTATTGCATATAGACTTGGTGCAATACAAGTGACAGAGGATGGATGGCTTATAAAGAGGAGATATGTATATCCGGACAATACTCTGACTGTTACTGAGGCAAAGGGTATCGTTAATACAATTCTTGGCCGTTCATATCGTGGCAAGACAAACTACGTAACTCTTGCGGACAGCACATCAACTCTTACAAGAGCTCAAGCTGCTAAGATTGTTTACGATGTAATGTGGCAGAAATAATAAAATATGGGTAAAAATTAACCCTAAAAAGTCAGACCTTTATAGCGTAGCAGCTTGGATAACTGCTACGCTATTTTTCTACAAAAAGTATTGTGAAAAACGACGATAAAAAGTATCAAAAAAACGGACAAAAATGCAACAAATTATTCTAAGAAAGTATTGTATTTATCTAGCTTTTATGCTATTATGTAATTGTATGTAATGAAAGAATTATACATGGATTTTGTGCTTCTTGGGAGGGCGATTATGAAACTTAAAAATATATGGGGAAAGAATCCTAATGAGGGTTTTTTCAGAAGGACAGTTGAACTTTCAAAAAAGCCGGAAAAGGCATACATAAGAGTGTTCGTAGACACAGGGTATGAGCTTTTTGTGAACGGCAGAATAGTAGCGTCCATAGATGAATGGTGCAATGTGCGTGACTATGACGTAACTCCTTTTGTAATAGAGGGAATAAACTCACTGGCGGTGCATGGCATAAACCATTGCGGACACCGTGGCTTTGCCTTTGAAATGGTAGTGGATGGAGAGACCGTTGTAGTTTCCGACAAAGACTGGAAAGTCGCAGAATGCGAAAAATGGGGATGGCTTGATCAGGATTATGACGATTCCGCATGGGAAAATGCCGCCGAGCTTGATATGTCTGCGGCAGGCGATTACCAGTGGTGGACAAAGCCGGGTACCGATCCTGATATACTTATTCCTACCCTTGCCACAGCAAACTTCTTTTACGGCAGTGTGCCAAAGGGCTGTGCATCTCCATTCTACACAGCAAAGCCGGTAGAGTATGTGGTAGAAAAAGAAGTGGCAGAAATTATGGGCGAGGAATATGTTAAGAGAGTGAATACTCCTCACCTTGATAAAGTTCATAAAGAATATACAATAATCGAAAATAACGCTGTCCAAAAAGATGACGGCATTTACATAGAAAAGACCGAAAGATTTACAGGCCCAAGCTTTATAGTGGATATGGGCATAGAGGTAGTAGGATACTTCAGGTTGAAAATAAAATCGGAAAAACCGACATCCTTCCGCTTGTACTATGGCGAAACCGTGGACGAAGCCATGGGAGAGCAGGTTCGTGAAATACTAACTAATAAAATGCTCCGCGAGGAATACAGAGTATTTGCCGGCGAGCATGAGTTCCAATCAAGAATGAGAGTTGGCTTCCGCTATGTGCGGGTAGAGTTTTTCGACAGTACCGCACCGGTTTTGGCAAGCGGTTTCTCGGTAAAAACCTCCCTTTATCCTGTGGCAAGACGTGGATACTTTGAGTGTGAAAACGAGAAGATGAACGCACTTTACGAGGCAGGAGAGAGAACTCTACACTACTGTATGCAGGAATACCTTATTGATGCGGTAAAGCGAGACAGATTCTTCTGGATAGGTGATGCGAGAATGTGCGCATTAATCAACTATTACAGCTTTGCCGATACCGACCTTTTTGAGTTCTCCATGCGTGAAGCGAAAAAGGTACAGCTACCTTGTGGCGGAGTTCCGTCGGTTTACGGCGTTGGCACATCTATGCTGTGGGACTATGTGGCATGGTATGTGATAGGGTTTTACGACTATTATTACTATACCGGCAAAAGGGAGTTTGTCCTTGAGTTTAAGGAAAGTCTGGAAAAGGCAGTGGACTTCTTAATCTCCAAGACAAATTCGGAGGGACTTATCGATGTACCGGAAAATCCTCTAGGTGATCTGTGGATGGTGGAGCTTAACCGGTTTGTAGGTGTGGATCCATACCTTAATGACCTGTATCTGATGTCCTTAAAGACGGTTCATCTTGCAGCTCAGCTTGCGGGGGACAGCGCATCAGAAAAGAAGTATACCGATATGATAGCCGATATCGAGCCAAAGGTAGCAGGACTTTTGTCAGATGATTATCTGCATAAAGCTTACGATAAGACAGAGCATATGCAGATTCAGTACCATGTTGGCGAACGAGATATAAATATGGGCAAAACTGCAAGAATGACCGAAAGGCTGATGAAGTATTTTGCTACAATGCTGGATGCCGGAGCAACAACACTGAATGAATGTTGCTTTGGTGAGGAATATGACAAAGTCACAGAATATACCGGTAAGACACCTAGCTATGTAAGCTGGTGTCACGGTTGGTCAGCTATTGCAAATGTGCTTTTGCCAATGGGCATTGCAGGCATCAAGCCTATCGAAAAAGGATTTGATAAAGTCCTTATAAAACCTGATTTTGAAACATATAAAAGGTTTAAATGTGTGGTACCAACGCCAAAGGGCGATATAGCAGTTAAATTTGAAAACAACGAATTTTCTTACCGGATTCCGGAGGGTGTGAGCGCAGAATTTACATTTGCAGGCGAAACAAAGGAAATCGCAGGTACGGGAAAAATCAGTATAAAATAATAGAAAAGGAGAGTAGATAGTATGAAAGAAAGAATCCAAAGACAGCTTGATATGATTAAATCAAGAGAACACAGAAAACTAAGAAGAGACCTGACAGAAGCGGAAAGAGCAGAAGTCTTGTCAAAGATTAACGATCGTAGCCTATCTTATATGGAAAGAGCCACAGTAAGACTAGAGATGTTTCTAGACATGGAAAAGCCTGTGCTTTTAGAAGACACCAGAATTCAGGGTATGCGTACCATAATCGACTTTCCGGACATCTATGCAGAAGGTGAAATGGAAGAAATTAAAAAGACTCACTGGGTACACGAAAGAGGAAAGGTTACAAACCTTGCATGGGACTACTATACAGTTTTGAAGGAAGGCTTAGAAGGAAGAAGAGCACGTCTTGAAAACGGGAAAAAGGCAGATCCTGAGTATGTTGCCATGACAAACAGAACTATTGACGCTGTCGAGAAATTTGCTGACAAGTATGCAGACGAAATGGATAGACAAGGAAAGAGTGATGATGCAGCGACCTTAAGACGCATTATAAGACACGGTGCGGATACTTTGGAAGAAGCTTTCCAACTGTTCAGAATTGTTCACTTTGCACATTGGGCATCATGGTGCTACCACAACACTGTGGGCAGATTTGACCAATGGGCATATCCATTCTATAAAAATGATATTGAAAGAGGTATCCTTACAGAAGAAACAGCCCTTGACCTGATTGAGGATTTCTTCCTGTCCTTTAACCGAGACTCTGACCTATACTGGAGCTTGGCATGGGGCGATAACGGACAGAGCATGATGCTTGGCGGAGTTAAGAGAGACGGATCTTCTGCGGTGAATGAGCTTACATATATGAGTATGGAAGCAAGCCGTGAGCTTCGTATGATAGATCCTAAGATTAACCTGCGTGTTGACAAAAACACACCTCTTGACCTGTACGAAAAGGGTACCGAGCTTACAAAAATCGGAGTAGGTTTCCCACAATACGCAAATGACGATATCGTAATTCCGGGACTAGTTAAGGTGGGCTACGATATAGAGGATGCAAGAGAATACTCCGTTGCAGCTTGCTGGGAGTTTATAGTTCCAAATATAGCTATGGATATCCCGAACATTGGTGCAATGCCTCTTGCTGATATTGCAAACAACATTATAAGAACTCAGTTGAATGACATAAACTCAACAGAGGAGTTTATGGAAATTTATGCAAAGGCAGTAAGGGAAAAGGCACTGGAAATAACAGCATCCCACAAGAATTTGTTTATAGAGCCATCACCTATGCAGTCATTGTTGCAGGTTGGGGCGCTAGAAGCAGGCAGAGATTTCTCCGAAGGCTCAAAATACAATAACTACGGACTTCATGGCACAGGATACTCTTGTGCAGTAGACCAGATAGCGGCCATCGACAGCCTTATATTCAAGCAGGGCAAGATTACCAAGGAAAGACTTTTGGAAGGTCTTAAAGATGACTTTGAAACAGATAAGGAGCTTAGATATATTCTTCGTAACGAAGCTGACAAAGTCGGCAGAGACGATAGCGCAAACGAGATAGGAAATCAGGTTCTTGATATTTTTGCAAAGTCACTGGAAGGTATCAAAAATGAAAGAGGCGGAATTTACCGTGCCGGTACAGGTTCTGCCATGTACTATGTTTGGCATGGAGAAACCCTTAGCGCAACAGCAGATGGAAGAGATAAGGGAGCATCACTTCCTGCAAACTTCTCACCGTCACTCTTCATCACAAATGCAGGCCCATTCTCAGCATTAAAGGGATTTGCTCCGGCAAGTCTTGTAAATGCAGTTAACGGCGGCCCTATGACATTTGAATTGCACGAATCTGTATTTAACAGCGATGATTCTATTGAAAAGGTGGCAACTCTTGTTCGTTCCTACATTCAGGAAGGCGGCCACCAGCTACAAATCAATTCTGTAAACAACGAGAAGATGAGAAAAGCACAGGAAAATCCTGAGGAATATAAAGACCTTATCGTCCGCGTTTGGGGATGGAGTGGTCACTTTGTAGAAATGGATAAATGCTATCAGGATCAAATTATCCAACGTCACGAGTTTGGGGTGTGAGACTTGGATTCTTCCGCATCTTACCACCTTTCTCAGCTCGGAGTACCAACGTACGCCGTCGCTGCTTAAGGTGGCAATCTGCGAAATTTCCAAGCCTCAAACCGAGGTTATAGGAGTTTTCTGCATTTCACCGTTTTGACAGTTTGATAGTGTCAACGTACGCCGTCGCTACTCAAGGTGGCAACCTGCGAAATTTCCAAGCCTCATACCGAGGAAAGAGTGGAGCGTTCTGCAATTTACCACTTTGACAGTTTGACAGTACCGATGTACGCTGTCGCTACCTAAGGTGGCAACCTGCGAAATTTCCAAGCCTCAAACCGAGGAAAGAGTGGAGCATTCTGCATTTTACCATATTCGGTAGCTTGGTGGTTTGCATAGGATTAAAAGAGAGCATCTATTTTAGCTGAAAGGAGTTATGGCATCACACATGAAAGGTACAATATTTTCAATTGAGGAATTTGCGGTACATGATGGGGACGGAGTGCGTATAAACGTGTTCTTTAAAGGCTGTCCGCTAAGGTGTCGCTGGTGTCATAATCCTGAAGGCTGGGATCCTGAAAGGCGTATAGTAAAAAGTCCAAACGGATGCTTGCACTGCGGAATATGCACCAATGTCTGCACTCATAAGGAAACAGGCTGTGTTTTGTGTCGTGAGTGTATGTACAACTGCCCAAGGGATCTGATACGAATAAGCGGTGTGGAATGGGAATCGGAGGACCTTGCAAAGAAATTACTGTCATATGAGCATCTTTTAAAAGCCTGCAAAGGCGGACTTACCTTCAGCGGAGGTGAGGTTATGATGCAAAGCGAATTCTTATGCGAAGTACTGGAGAAAACCTCTGCGCTCAGTCGCGTTATAGAAACATCGGGTTATGGCAAAAAAGAGGATTTCGCAAGAGTATTGAAGCTAGTGGATTTTGTGTTTTACGACCTGAAGATAATGGATAGTGAAAAGCACAAGGAATACACAGGCGTTACTAACGAGCTTATTCTGGAAAATGCCGGACAGCTTATGGCGTCAAGCGTGCCGTTTACAGTGCGAATACCTGTAATAGATGGCGTAAATTCTGATGAAGAAAACATGAGAGCCACCTGCGAATTTGTAAAAAATGCGGAAAATCTTGTCAGCATAGAACTTTTGCCATACAACGAAATGGCAGGCGCAAAATACGCCTTGGCAGGAATGGAGTATAAATATTATCACTTCAAACAACCATCAGAGGAGCAGTTTAAAAAACTGGTCTCTATCATAAAAGAATACAACATCCCGTACGGTGTACGGGGTAAAGATATATAAGAGAGGAATAGAGCTATGTACGGTAAAAGAGGTGCCTTTTTTGGCACAAAAAAACAAGGGTTTTACAGTTCAATCTGGATAGAGCTTATAGGCTTTGACAAAGATAAGGAAGACCTTGGCGTTGCAGACTATCTTAAAAAAATCGGCTTTGTGCCACAAAGAATATCTCTTCACTTAACAAGTGTAGACTTTGTTAATACCCATAGAGGTATGGAAGAAGAATACCTTCTTCCTGCTTATGCGTGCTCCTATGCAGGTCATCCATGTAATGATGACCGTATGCGTCAGGACTGGACAAACTACGAGCTAAAGAAGTTGACTGCAGAGCTTCAAAAGCACGGCATAAAGGTTTTTGCCAGCTTTTTCGATATGGATGCTGAGCCGGAGCTTGAGGGAGTTAAAAAGTTTACTGAGCTTCATCCTGAGCTAATTGCAGGCTGTACCAATCCCGATGAACATGAAACCGGTATATTTATGATAAAGAGGTTTGCAGACGGTACATATTACGAAGATTACCTTCTTAAAAAGCTTGTAGAAACCTGTAAGGATTATGGCTTTGACGGAGTTCAGGTGGCGGATGGTTTGTCATCACCGAGAAATGCTATATGGTTTGCGGATTTCTCAGACGATACCATAGAACAGTCCGGCATACAGATTCCGGCAGATGTTACCGATAAGGTTGCATATATCCGTGCGGAAAAGCGTAAGGAATGGATAGAATTCTACCGCAGAAGATGGGGTGGATTCCTTGTTAAAATCATTCGCGGATTAAAAGATGCAGGACTTGAGGTGGCGGTAAACAGCGCATGGACAAGAGATCCCCTTGAGGCTCTTTACCGTTACGGTACCGATTACAGATACATAAAGCTGGCAGGAGCAGACTACTTTGTAGTAGAGGACACATCCTCTGCGCTTGCTATCCTTGGATACGAGGACAACCACAATTACGAGCTTGGATATGAAAGAAGAAGGCTTATCCATCACGAATTTGCCGCAAACCTTATGTGCGTAAGAGCACAGCTTGGAGATATGGCAATAACTCCGCTGTTTATGATATGGGATAATCAGGAGCAGTGGAATGTTCTTCATCATATGCCTGTGGCTATGCAAAGAGCAGCAGCGGTGAATTTCGCAAAACTATATAAAACAGACGGAGCTTGGGCTCCTATTACAAATGGTCCTCACTTCTGTCTTGGTGATGCGTTATCTGAGCAGGACTGGGAATTTGTACGTCTTTCAATAGACAATGGTTACACAGAAAACGCACAGAATGTATCTGCAACCTTCATTTGGTCGGATAATAGAATGGAAAATGAAATGACCGCGCTTATCGAAAACGGTAATATGCACAGCGCGCTGTGGTTGGCATGGCTGATGGAATATGGCGCTCAGATAGGCGGAATAGTACATATTGATAACATTGATAGAATTACAGGGGATATAGTGGTTACAAACTTCTCCCTAATGCCACAAAAGGAGCAGGAAGTTATTAAAAACTATAAGGGCGGAAAGGTTATCTATGTCTCTGATATCGCCACAGTTGATGTTTCCAAGATAACAAATCCTGTTGAATCAGGATGGCCAAGACCTCTTGAAATCACTCCTGTATCTAAGGAAATAATGGAAAAGGCAGTAGAGGAAATTAACGAAAATGCAAACATTTCCCTAGGACATGGAAAGGGACAATGTGATGTTCTGGAAGTAAAAACAGGCGAAAAAACTTCCAAGATATTTGTAGGTAACGAGGAATACTTCTATGTACTTCCTGAGGTAAAATCAAAGAGAAAAATCAAGAATATCAAAATTATCACAAAGCCTGACGGATATCCTCTAAGACGCACCGATGATACATTTTATGTTCGTGTGCCGGGCAGAGGTATAGACATAGCAGAAGTAGAATACGAGGATTAAGGAGAAAAGTATGAATAAGATTACAAGAGAAGGATCAAGCTTTGAAATAACTCACTATCCTTGGGAGGATAGCGGTGTGCATCCTAAAACAATTATCACTATCGGATATGATGATGAGGGATACAACGTGCATTATGTATCCTACGAAACAGAGCTGCGTGCAGTAGAAACTCAGCACAACAGCGACGTTTACAAGGATAGCTGTATGGAAATATATATGGCGTTTGCCGAGGGTGACAACCATTATATGAATGTGGAAGTAAACCCAAACGGAGCGACTTATGTATCTCTTTCTACTTGCAGAGAGGAATCTGTCAAGATTGATCCGAAGGAAATAGACACTTTGGGCGCAAAAACTCAGATTTTTGATGACAGATGGGAAATTGACTACAAGATTCCAAAAGAATTTTTAGAAAAGTACTTTCCAACCTACAAGCATGGCAAGGGCGCAAAGCTAAGAGGTAACTTCTATAAATGCGGCGATGCAACCAACCATCCTCACTGGGGATGCTTTGCGGATATCACATGGGAGGAGCCTGATTTCCACCGTCCTGAATTCTTTGCAGAGTTTGAATTAGTATAAAGCTAAAGCCCGTCTTTCGCCTTGTAAATCGGGTGAATACGGAAGAAGCTTTTCGGTATAATATAAAGCAGAATGAAGCGGCTTTGCCGCCTCCCCTTAAAGATACGGAGTATAAACCGTTATAGGCGGTAAGAAGCAGGTCGCTTTGTTCGCTCACTGTGCATTTTGGCAAAGCCAAAAAGTTTATATGGCATTAAAACAATACTTTTATTTCGTAGAAAACGCAAGTTTTGGGAAATAAAAAAGCTGTCCCCAAGAGGTATGTATACAGCGTGATACATATTCTAAAAGGACAGCATTTTTTTGCTTTATGTAACCTTACAGCTTATTAACCAAAGCCTTGATTGAAGTAGAGTATTCAATAGGCGACATGCCGGTTATCTTTTTGAACTGGCGGGAGAAGTAGTGTATATTGGAGTACCCCAATATCTCGGAAATCTGCGTAACGTTGTAGTTATCCTCTCTCAGGTACTTCTTTGCCGCATCTACCTTCATATGAATAAAATACTCTATAACGCTCATATTCAGATTGCGTTTAAAAAGTGTGTTTATTCCGGTGCGGTTAAGCCCGCTGTATTTTACCAGTTCATCTACGGTGACATTTGTGTTCAGCCTGTCTTGCATATAAGTGATTAAAAGGTTTAGAGTAGCGATAGACTGATTCACATTTATGGTGGAATATTGGCTGGATGGCGTATTGTTGCGGATAAAGGAAATCAACAGC